>JAGXGU010000086.1 GCA_024636575.1 Altererythrobacter sp. | reverse complement strand
TTTAATTCGATAATATAAGGGGAATTTCATAATGCGGAAACTCGTCATAGGAATGGCGTTGGCCTCTACGGCCCTCGCATCGCCTGCACTGGCCCGTGATGGCCAATGGTATGTAGAAGTCGGCGGCGGGCCAATGCTCGTCGAAGACATGGATTTTGACGTCAACGGCGATTCCGATCAGATTGGTGTCGATTTCGACACTGGTTTCGACTTCGGTGGTCTTGTAGGCTACGATTTCGGGGGTTTTCGGCTTGAGGCAGAGGCAAGCTATCGCGAAGCCGATATTTCATCGCTTGCTGTCGGCACTGCCGGCGTAGCCGATGGCCCGACCGGTAATTCGGGTGCGGGTGTGTTCCCGGCAAATGGAGATGTCAACGCTCTAAGCTTCATGCTGAACGGCTTGCTCGACTTTGGCGATGATGACGGCATCCAGGGATTTGTCGGCGGTGGTGTTGGCGTTGCACGCGTTGATGCGAATGCAACGATGTCTGCCAGCAGCCCAGGCGCATTCAACGATTCCGACAGCGATTTAGCCTATCAGATACTGGCCGGAGTTCGCGCACCATTAAACGACAACTGGGACGTTGGCCTTCGCTATCGTTTCTTCACCGCACCGAATGTCGGTCTGGTGGACACGTTTGGTCGTGATCTGGACTCACAGTTCCGCTCACATTCGATCCTCGGCACATTGACCTACAACTTTGGTGGCCAGGCTCCTCCGCCACCACCACCGGCTGCGGCACCGCCGCCGCCACCGCCACCACCACCACCAGTTGTGGCAGCGCCGCCGCCTCCTCCGCCATGCAACAAGGGCCCGTACATCGTGTTCTTCGGCTGGGATAAGTCGGACATCACGCCAGAGGCTGCGACCATCCTTGACAACGCTGTGTCGGCTTATCGCAATTGCGGTACCGCATCGGTTATGGTGGCAGGTTACACCGATACGTCTGGCCCGGCGACCTATAACGTAGGTCTTTCGAACCGTCGGTCTGCAGCTGTAGAATCTTACATGGTAGGCCGCGGTATCAATGGCTCGAACATCTCGACCGAAGGCTTTGGTGAAACCAACCTTCGCGTTCCAACCGCAGATGGTGTTCGCGAATTGCAGAACCGCCGCGTGGAAGTAACTTACGGTCCAGGTTCGGGCATGTAAGTTTCGCGCAAGCGATAAAATATTGAGAAGGGGCCGGAGCAATCTGGCCCCTTTTTCGTTGTATCGGCTATAAAGGATCGCGAAAAAATTAGGAGATTTCGATGAACAGACCGTCCATGCTCGCCCTTGCCATGGGACTTTTCGTGCTTCCTGCTTGCTCAACTGTCGCAGATCTTCCGACTGAACGGCTGGCATCGGCAATGCTGACGCGTGCCAATGGAGTGCCTGCCGGGACAGTGCAGCTTCTTGCCAGAGGCGACCAGTTATCACTGGCTGTAGTGGTCACCGGCCTTCCTGAAGGCCCGCATGGCTTTCACCTGCACACAACAGGAACCTGCGAAGCTCCGGATTTCTTATCCGCTGGCGGACATCTCAACCCAACCGGCAAAGACCACGGAGCCATGAGCCCCGGAGGCAGTCATCTGGGCGACTTGCCCAATCTGGAAGTGGTCAGCGGGGCTGTCACATCAACTACGATCGATCTTGACGATGATCGGGCCCAAATCCTGTCGTGGATTTTCGATGATGATGGCACAGCCGTAGTGATCCACGCTGACGCAGATGATTACCGGACCGACCCCACGGGCAATGCGGGTTCCCGGATCGCTTGCGGAGTCCTCAAGCGGGCCTAGCGCGGGGCTGCGTTAAATCTGACGCAGGTCGCCCGCTCTAGCTTTCTGCTGTCGCATCGTAAAAAGCTGAAAACCGTATCCCACTTTTCAGCACGATGCTCTAGATGCCCTGCTCCCCTGCCATACGCGCACGTTCGATCAAAGTCCGTTCCGCTTCAGGCACACTGCGATAAGCCAACATCAGCAACACTGTGCCAATTGGTGCCGCAATCAACATCGACAGCACACCAATCGACAAACTGCCGGTCATGGTTGAAACTTGGCCAGCCATATACGGGCCGAGCGCCAGGCCGACGAGGGTCGTCGAAAGGAAGAAGGTGGCCGTTGCCGTACCGCGCATTCGTGGGAGGACGAGATCCTGAGTGGTGGCGGCGGCTGCACCCAATGCCGAACTTCCAAAAAGCGAAATCAGGAAGTTAAGGAAGTAGAACAGCACGACATTTTCAGTGGTGAAGGCATAAATCAGCGGGATCACCGGGGCCAGTACCCCAAACATGATAACCAGAATCCGCCCGCCCGGATTACCCTCACGCAGCCAGTCAGAAACCCGGCCGCCAATGATGACGCCGAGGAATCCACCGAGCGCACCCCCGCCACCGATCCAGAACCCAAGCACCGCTTTCGAAGCACCAAGCACACGCTCTGCATAGGGAGCAGCCCAGAACGATACCGAATAGGAAGCAAAGGCAACCATACCATATCCAAGGATGGTGTAGAGAAACGCGGGGCTGCCCCAAATCAACCGGAATGTCGGATAATCCCGATGCCGCAGCGAATTAGCCCATGAAAAGACTGCATAATATCCAATACCGATTGCGCCCCATTGCTGATAACTGCCGGTCGCATAGCCAATCAGCCAGGCCAGACAGGCAATCACGGTTGCGGCAGCCACATTGACCAGGAAGGGCCCGGTTCCCCGCTGCAAAGCAGAAATGAAGGTAAAGGGCGGCACCACCGCGAACAATTCAACCGCGAATCCCCGGAACGGGCGGTCGATCTTGGGTTCAGGCAGGCCTTCAATCGCGCCGCGAGTAGGCTCGCGCAACGTAAACACCCAGATTGCCAACAGCAGGCCGGGAATGCCGACCGCCATGAATGCAGCTTGCCAGCCAACCAGCCCAAGCGGGCCGCCGCCAGGGTAGGCATTATTCCACCCTTCCACGATCAGGCCGCCCAACATCAGGGATATCCCGGCACCCAGATAAAGCCCGGCCGAATAAATGGCGAGCGCGGTGCCGCGCATTTTCTTTGGAAACCAGTCCGACAATAGCGAATAGGCGGAAGGGCTGGCTGAAGCCTCTCCCACCCCCACCCCAATCCGCGCGGCAGCGAGTTCCAATCCGTTTCGAGCAAAACCCGATAATGTGGTCATCAAAGACCACAGGGCAAGGCCGACGGTCATCAACCTGACCCGGTGCCAGCTGTCTGCCAACCGGCCGAGCGGTATCCCGAACAAAGCGTAAAATACGCCAAACGCCGTTCCATACAAGAAGCCCAGATCGGCGTCGGTAAGCCCCAGATCGGCTTTGATATCATTGGCCAGAATGGACAGGATGTTCCGGTCGATGAAATTGAGCATGTAAACCAGCACAAGCACGCTGAGTGCGTACCAGCTGTAGGCCGGGGCCTTGGTGGCCAGGCCGGTGTCGGCGGGCTCAGGCGTATCAGTCTGCGAAATTGGCATAATCGATCCCATCTTGGAGCGCTGCGTCGGCGAAACCTTTTCGGCGCAAGCGGCAGCTATCGCATAGCCCGCATGCCTGGCCTTCTCTTGTCGGATTGTAGCAGGACCAGCTCATCCCGGGATCAAGGCCCAATCGGTCTGATTCCGCGGCGATATCTGCCTTGGTCATATGTTGCAGAGGTGCGTGAATTGAGAGCCGACGCCCCTCCACGCCTGCCTTTGTGCCCAGCCTTGCGGTTTCCGCAAAACTGGCAATGAATTCCGGTCTGCAATCTGGATAGCCTGAATAATCAAGCGCATTCACACCGATAAAGATGTCCCGTGCGCCGAGTGTTTCGGCCCAAGCGAGGGTGAGCGACAGGAAAACCAGATTGCGTGCGGGAACATAGGTAACGGGAATATCGTCGCCGAGCCCATCCATTGGAACATCGATATCATCGGTGAGCGCCGATCCGCCAAAAATGCTCAGATCGAGCGGCAGTTCAACATGGCGTTTGACGCCAAGATGGGCGGCGATACGTCGGGCCGCGCCAAGTTCGATCGAATGGCGTTGCCCGTAATTGATGGTCAGGGCGTTGATCCGAAAGCCAGCCTCTTGCGCAAGCGCCGCGGTGACCATTGAATCGAGCCCCCCCGAAAGCAGCACGACTGCCGGTTTCCCCGGTGTTTCTTGATCTTTCGCCATTGGTAGTTGGCTAGGCGAAATTCCGAACTACGGCAATGGGCGCGATGCGCTGAAAGGCCAAGTTTACCGGCAGCTTCCGGTCCTGCGCGCCTCGGCAGTGAAATCGAAGGCTTGGGAGCCCGCCAGGCCGGAGCTTTGGACTTGCACCAGACTGGTGGTTTCCTCGCGGATGCTGGTCAATCCGTAACCACTTCCCGGACAGGTATATTGGACCTTCACGAGTTTTTTCGTGTCATCCACAATATACTGGCTGCAGCCAGAATAGGGATGGCGCAGTTGAATCAATTCGCGGCCAGTGCGGAGGCAAATCTTGCGAGTTGGGGCCCCATCACGGAAACGCAATTCCCACTCGCCGCGCTGAAGATGGTCTAGCATGGACAATGCAGGAGCCTGAGCGGTCGCGGGCGCAAGTAGTAATGCGGCAGGAAACAGGCCGAGAAATCCCCGCAGCCAAACGGCACTGGAACCTTTCTTCGCCATGTGGGACACTCCAATAATCAACTCGCTACGCTATATATAGCACAGACGTGAACATAGGCAAAACGTGCTTCACTGGCGATGAACCGTTAAATGTGGATTGGAAAAACCTTCGAACAGAAGGCACAATCCACCTTGATGATGCCATCATCGCCGCGCATTTCCAAACGCTCCGCTTCAGGGAAGCGTCCGATCACATCGCTATAGTGTTCTGCAGAACACCGGCACCCGCGCCGAAGCTGTGCCCCGCGCTCGACCCTGACCTCGCCTTCTTCATGGAACAGGCGCCAAACCAGAGCTTCCAGCGACAAGCCGCGGTCCACCAATTCATCGTACCGAGTACTCCCGGCAAGAATGGAGACGTGTTCCCATTCCGGGTGATCGAGCCGGGCATGCAACCGTTCGCGCCCCTCCTCCCCATCCGGCAAGTGCTGGATCAGGATGCCCCCAGCGATGCATCCCGTGGCGTCTTGCCGGGCCCCGACCCGGATCAGCGTGGGCAATTGTTCCGATTGCAGAAAATACGCCTCGCAGGCGGCTGCCAGAGTTTCCCCCTCAAGCGGCACGATTCCCTGATAGCGGCCATTTTCGCCCGGCAGGTCGAAGGTTATTCCGAGATATCCCTTGCCGAATAATGCAGCGAGCGGTGGGTTCGCACCCAGTTTGCCAAACCGTTCCCGATCGAAATCGACATAGCCGCGCAGCTCGCCAGCTCGGTAATCGCAAACGAGCAATTTCACCACGCCCGCTTCAGTCTGGGCCTGCATTGTCAGCTGCCCGGCTCCGTGCTTCAGCAAACTGCCCAGCAGTGCCGCAAGCACCAATGCCTCCGCCAGCAAATGCATGATCGCGGGCGGATAATCGTGGGCCGAGAGTATCTCGCCTAGAACGCCATCGATCCGAACCACGCGTCCGCGCGCATCCCGGTTTGGCAGGGTGAAATGCAGCAGCTGGTCGCAATAGGTCTCTGAAATTTCGGTCATGTGCGGAATATGGTAACCCGCCGCCCGAAGTTAAGGGCACGCCGCCGGGGGATATGGGTGGTCACAATTTACCCAAGACCCACAGCAGGATCGATTTCTGAGCGTGAATCCGGTTTTCGGCCTCGTCAAACACCACCGATTGCGGGCTCTCGAACACCTGCTGGGTCACTTCATCGCCGATATGCGCAGGCAGACAATGAAGGAAGCGTGCAGACGGCTTTGCCATTGCAATCAGCGCTTCGTTAACCTGGTAGGGCGCCATGGCACCGAGTTTATTTTCGACATTTTCCTGACCCATTGAAACCCAGGTGTCGGTCACGATGATGTCCGCCCCAGCGGCGGCCAGCGCAGCATCCTGCGTCAGGGTGACTTGCGATCCGCCTGCCCGCGCCATTGCCACAAATTCGGGATCCGGTTCAAAGCCGGTAGGCGTGGCAACGCGAACATTGAACTTCATCAGTCCGGCAGCCTCCAGGATCGAATGGAGAACATTGTTGCCATCCCCGAACCAAGCCAGTTCCAGGCCCGGCAGCGGCATTCCCTGTTCGATGATGGTCAGCAGATCGGCAATGATCTGGCATGGGTGCGACCGGTCTGTCAGGCCATTGATCACGGGCACAGACGCGTGATGCGCCATCTCTTCGATCTTGGCATGATTATCCGTGCGCAGCATGATCGCGTCACACATCCGGCTCAGCACACGGGCGGTATCAGCCACGCTTTCGCCGCGCCCAAGCTGGCTGGTGCCGGAATCGAGGATCAGTACGCTGCCCCCCAATTGCCGCATGGCAATGTCGAAACTTGCGCGGGTCCGGGTGGAATTCTTCTCGAATACCATGGCCAGCACATGGCCTTGGAGCGGCGCATCCGCATCGGCCCGCCCCTTCGGCCAGGTCATGCGGGCGGCCTTGCGGTCCTGCGCATCATTCAACATTGCGGCAATCGCATCACCGCCAGCATCGGCCAGATCGAGAAAATGCGGCATGGTCTCAATCCGCCTGCATGATCTCGTAACTGGCCGCGCCGGCAGACAATTTATCGAAAAACTCGTCGATTTCAGCATCGCCGATGACCAGCGGAGGAAGCAACCGCAAGGTGTTGTCGCCTGCCGCCACGGTCAGCAATTGGTGCTTGTCTCGCAGATGGACAAAGAATGGGCGCGGCTCGACCTTCATTTTCAGGCCCAGCATCAAACCCTTGCCGCGCACCAGTTCGAACAGATCGGGATAATTACCGATGAATTGCTCCAACCGGGCGCGAATCCGTTCGCCCTTTTCACGCACTTCGCCAAGAAATTCTTCATTCCCGACAGCATCCAGCACCGCCATGCCTGCAGCCATCGCCAGCGGGTTCCCGCCATAGGTGGAACCATGTGTGCCGAAGGTCATGCCGCGCGCAGCCTTTTCCGTGGCGAGGCAGGCGCCAAACGGGAAACCGCCACCGATGCCCTTGGCGGTGGCCAGGATGTCGGGATTGATCCCATATTGCTCATGGGCATAGAATGTCCCAGTGCGCGCAACACCGCACTGAACCTCGTCCATCACCAGCATCAGATCATGCTCGTCTGCCAGCGCCCGCAAACCATTGAGGAATTCTACGGACGCCGGGCGAATGCCGCCTTCGCCCTGGATCGGTTCGACCAGGAAACCTGCGGTATTCGGACCAATCAGCGCCTTTGCAGCTTCAAGATCATCGAATTCGCAATATTTGAAACCGGGGAGCAGCGGCATGAACCCGTGATGCATCTTTTCCTGGTTGGACGCGCTGATCGTGGCCATTGTCCGGCCATGAAAGGCATTTTTAAAAGTAATCAGTTCATAGCGGTCAGGATTGCCATTCGACTGGTGATAGGCGCGCGCGGTCTTGATCGCGCATTCCACTGCCTCTGCGCCTGAATTGGTGAAAAAGACCGTATCGGCAAAGGTGAGATCGACCAGCCGCTGTGCCAGCGCTTCGCCCTGCGGACTGCCATACAGGTTCGACACATGCATCAGCGTCGCCGCCTGTTTCTGGATCGCACCAATCAGCCCTTCGTGCGAATGGCCGAGCAAATTCACCGCGATGCCGCTGGCGAAATCGAGATAGCGCGTCCCGTCCTCGTCGATCAGATGGCAGTGCTCGCCTCGGACAGGGCGTACGCCGCACCGGGGATAGACGGGCATGAGCGGAGAAATTGCCATCGGTAGTTCCTTACGTTCGTGTATTTGTTGTGATCAAGTAGCCGTCCGAACGACAAATGGCGACCCTTGGGGGCCGCCATTTGCGTCGTTTATGACTGGGTCATGATCCGACGATCTGCCGGACTTCATGCGGGCGTGTTATTCTTGAACGGGCACAAGATTAACCGCCGAGTGCTTGCCTCGTCGATCAACTTCGAGATCGAACTCGAAACGTTCACCTTCGTTGATCGCTTGCAGGCCTGAACGTTCCACCGCGCTGATGTGAACAAATGCATCGGGCTGGCCATCATCACGCACGAGAAAGCCGAAGCCCTTCATTGCGTTGAAGAATTTCACTGTTCCGGTGGCTTTTTCACCCGTCAGTTCCCGCTGCGGTGCGCCGCTTGCAGGGCGTTCGCCGCGATCAGCGCGATCGCCCCGATCGCCGCGATCGCCGCCGCCGCCCGTATCCGTCACGGGAATGATATCGCCGACAATCTGGATATCCTGCGCGGAAATCTTGCCGCCGCGGTCAACCAGGTTGAATTCCAGGGTCTGACCTTCTGCCAGACCCGCCAGGCCGGCGCGTTCGACAGCGCTGATGTGCACGAATGCATCCTCGCCGCCATCATCCTGCTGGATGAAGCCGAAGCCCTTTTGCGAATTGAAAAACTTCACCGTACCCTTGCCGGTGCCGACCACCTGCGCGGGCATTCGGCTGAAACCGCCGCCGCCCGCTCCGCCGCCAGCACCGCCGCGCGGAGCGCCGCCGCCACCAGGACCGCGACTGCCGCCGCCGCTGTAACGGTCACCGCCGCCAAAT
>JAGXGU010000085.1 GCA_024636575.1 Altererythrobacter sp. | reverse complement strand
GCATTCTCGCAGCGTTCGATCCGGCTGTCGGCGGGATCCCAGGCGCTTTCGAATATTTGCGCAGTCCGGTCCCCCGCGGCGATGAGTATCCTTACCGGCCCCTCGAAACTAGCAAGGCCCGCCGCCATTTTCTGAGCCAGCGAAGTGGGCGCGGGTTGCGGTTTCAGTGCGCCCCGCAGCCCGCGCGAGAGTTTGCGCAAGTCCACTGCTCCGGTAAACAACCGTGCCAGTTCCTTCGGATTGCGCAGCTTTTCGGTATAGCGCGAACGGATCGCGGCGGGCGGCGGCATAGCGTCCGGCGTATCCTCTTCGATCACCCACGGATTGGACAGGACCAGGCCGTCGCAGCCGCCCCCGCTGCCCAGCATCAGCGCGCTGGCGGCATCGCAATTGCCGAAGCCGATCACCCGATCGACTTGCGGGGCCATCGCGCGAAAGACTGATAGCGCCGCGGCGATATCGCTCTGGCTGGCGCGGAAGCCGCGGTCCTCCCCGTCGCTGTCGCCAATGCCTCGCCGGTCGAACCGGAACACCGGAAATCCGGCCTTGGCAAGGCGCGCGGCCAGCGCGGCATGCCCGGAAAATGCGCCCGAACGGATTTCGCTGCCGCCGCTGACGATCAGCAGGCCGGTTGCACCGCCCGCCGTATCAAGTGTCCCGGACAGATTGCTGTTTCCGCATGGAAATCTCAGGGGAAGGCGGTTCATGGTTCCAGCATCCCCATGGCGACCAGAGCCGCCAGCATATCGGCCTGTTCGGCGTCCTCCCCCGGCTCGGCGCGCAGCCACAGGCCGCCGCCGCCGATATCGTCCTGATCAATCGCTGCTTGCCGGCTGTCGGCATTGGCAACCGCGTTTTCCAGCGCGGAAAACATGGCGGCACCTATCGGCCAGCCAGCCAGATCGACCCCCTCGATCCGCGCGATTGCCGACACACCCTCGATACTTTCCGCCTGTCCCGCCTCTCGCGCGGCGATCATGCGCGCTCTCAGCAGGCTGCGCACTACCTTTGTGCCGGTGGTGGGGGCATAGCGCCAGCCGGGCAGGGCGGGCGGGGCCAGCAGACATCCGGCGCGGATGGCCAGAACATGGGTCGCCCTGAAATATGCCGCTGCGGCCAGTGCTGCGGCGCGCCAGCCTACCAGCGTTTGCGTATCCAGAGATTGCAGACTTTCATTGCATCCGGAAAAATCGGGCAGGAAGGAATCTATCCCCGACAGGTCGAGCCGGCGCATTACCTCTACGGTATGGCGGCGCATATTGTTGGCTTCGTGAAACAGCGCGGGCAGCACCAGCAAGCGGTGTTCGCGCTGCCGATCAAAGACAAGCGCCAATTCTTCCGCAATCCCGCCACCGGGCAGCGGACATTGCCAATTGGTGTATCCCCGATCGCTCAGTTTGAAGCGCCCCCATCGGTGTGCCCGATGATGACTTTGACCTGTGCGAAGGCGAGCAGACCGCCATAGGTTTCCAGCATTTCGCCGTCGACATCGTCATCTTCGATAATGATGCCAAGCCGGTCTTCCATTTCGGTAAACAGGCTGGCGACTGCCATCGAATCCAGTTCGGGCAGATGGCCGAACAAGCCGGTTTCGCCGGAGAATGCCGCCACCAGATCCGCTTCCAGCGCGAGGACATCGCGCAGGATATCCCGCAGCAGCGCGTCCACTGCGCTGCGAGCAGGTGCGAGCTCTGCCTCAACCGCTGGTTCGCGGGCGACGACCGGTTCCTTTGCAGGTTCGATTGTCATCTGGTGGAAATCCCCCTCCGATTGCGGGTTTCTGGCGGCAAGTCGTGCGCCCTTACCTTTGCCGGAAAGTCCGCGCAACCCGTCCCGCCATTCTGCGGGCCAGCACGGGCCAGGCGCGCAATTGGGTGGTATCAAGGCAATCCAGCCGGAAACGCGGGCGATCTTCCTCCATCCAACCGGCCTTGTACGGATCGTTGCCGGTGCCGAAATCGACCAGAGAAACGCGGTCGCGGTCGATCACATGTTCGAACATTGCCGCGCTCAGCGTAGTCCCAGCGGACAGCGGCTTATATTCCTCCAAATGGGCGAGTTTGTGGATATAGGCTGCGGAATTTTCGACCGTCCAGAACTGCGCGGCTACTGCAATACCATCGCGGCGGGCAATGCCCAGCCTGATCCGGCCCGCCGCGCCTTCGGCTTGCGCAAACCGGCGCAGCAATGCGGGGCTGCCTTCCTCCGGCTTCCAGCTGCGGGCGTAGATATGTTCATAATCGGCCCAGGCTGCGGGGTTGAAACCGGAATGAATCTCCACCTCGACCTGCTTGCCCTTGCGTTTCAGCGTGCTGCGCATCTGGCCGGGGCGCGCAGCCCAATATTCGGCAAAACTGCGCCCATTGACCCGTAGCACATGATTATGATCGCACCGGCTGCGATGGGTCCGCCAGCCAGCATCGCGAAAAGCCGATTCGAGCCGTGTAGCAGTGCCATCTTCATCCGGCAGCGGCCACAGCGTCACCCGGTGCGATTGGCGGCGAAGATCCCTGGCGATGGCCAGCAACAGGGGGGTACAATCCTGTTCACAGCGTATCACAGGCCGCCAGATGAAACTGTACCAATTGATCAGCGGTTCAAGGCCGCTATCCTTGCAGGTCAGGGGGAATGCGATGCACTCGTCGCCATCGCGGGCCTCTACCAGCAGCAGAGATATGCCGCCGCTGGCCAACAGATCGAACCATTCCACCCGGTCGAACGGACCCGGCGGACAGGCCCCTGCGGGTGCAATCGTCCCTTGCAGAAACTTAACCGTGTCGTGATAGCTGACCGCAATCAATGATGATAATCCCTTACCGGAGCACCAATGCCGCCTGCGCCATACAATGAAATCAGGCCGATTGACCACCTTGCCGAATGCGGCCGGGCGGGTGACCCTGCGTTGATATTGCGCGGCGCCACGCTTAGCCATGGGGAATTAAGAACCCGTGTCGCAGCGCTGGCGGCGTGGCTCGCGCGCCGCCTGCCCGAACCCGGCGCGCGTGTCGCCAGCTGGGCGGCGAAGGGCGAGCTTACCTGTCTGCTCCCGCTGGCGGCGGCGCGCGCCGGTCTGGTCCATGTGCCGATCAACCCGCTGCTGAAACGTGCGCAGGCGGCGCATATTCTGGCCGATAGCGGGTCAAAGCTGCTGCTGGGCACAGGCGCGCGTCTGGCGTCGCTGGAACATGGCGATTTGCCAGCCGATTGCACAATGCTGGACGAGGCGGATGTGTGGGCCGAGGTCGCTGCCCATGATGGCAGTTTGCCGCCGTCCAGCGCCGATCCGGATGATCTGTGCGCCATTCTCTACACCAGCGGATCGACCGGGCGGCCCAAGGGGGTGATGCTCAGCCATGCGAATATGTGGCTCGGCGCGGCCAGCGTGGCGGAATATCTCGCCCTGGCAGCGGATGATGTGACACTGGCAGTGCTGCCGCTGTCGTTCGATTACGGGCAGAACCAGCTGCTCAGCACCTGGTATGCAGGCGGCGCAGCGGTGCCGTTCGATTATTTGCTGCCGCGCGATGTGGTGAAATCCTGCGCGAAACATTCAGTCACCACGCTGGCCGCAGTCCCGCCTTTGTGGCTCCAGCTGACTGATCTGGACTGGCCGGAGGAAGCGACCTCTGCAATGCGCCGCCTGACCAACAGTGGAGGCGCATTGACCGAAGATCTGGTGCATTCATTGCGCACAATCTTCCCCCATGCGCGGTTGTTCCCGATGTACGGCCTGACGGAGGCGTTTCGTTCGACCTATCTCGACCCCGCGCTGGTGGATAGCCACCCCACATCGATGGGCCGGGCAATCCCCTTTGCGGAAATTCTGGTGGTGAACGATGCAGGCGATATTGCCGCGCCGGGCGAGGAGGGCGAACTGGTCCATTGCGGGCCGCTGGTCGCGCAGGGATATTGGCAGGATGCGGCGCGAACGGCGGAACGTTTCAGGCCCGCGCCCGCGGGTTCCGAATATGGCGGAACCGCCGTGTGGTCGGGCGACCGGGTGATACGAGCGGAGGACGGGCTGCTCTATTTCGTCGGTCGGCGGGACGCGATGATCAAAAGCGCGGGCAACCGGATCAGCCCGCAGGAAGTGGAGGATGCCGCGCGCGCAACGGGGCTGGTGGCGGAAGCCGCCGCGATGGGCGTGCCCGATGCGCGGCTGGGCCAGGCGGTCCATCTGGTGGTCCGCGCGGCTGCCGCTGCCGGGGCTGGCGACCAGGCGCAAGAACTGGCACAGATGCTGGCCAAGGAGCTTCCCAATTTCATGCAACCCAAGGTGATCCACTGGCGCGATGCGATGCCGATCAACCCCAATGGCAAGATCGACCGGGCGGCGCTGATGGCTGAGATCACACCATGAAGCCGCTCGGCCCAATCCCGCCGGGTTTCGAGGCAATCGGCGGGGAACTGGCGATTGCCGGCCAGACCGCGAGCGCGCTGGCGGCAAATGCGGGTACGACCCCTCTGTTCGTCTATTCGCGCGAGCTGTTGCAACGCCGCGTGGCGCAATTGCGTGTTGCCATGCCCGCGCGGCTGGGGATCAATTACGCGATCAAGGCCAATCCGTTCGCGCCGGTCCTGCAGCTCATGTCCGGTCTGGTCGACGGGTTTGACATCGCGTCGGGCGGCGAACTCGCCATCGCCCAGGCAGCAGGCATCGATCCGGCGCGGATCAGCTTCGCCGGGCCGGGCAAACGCGATGCGGAACTGGAAGCCGCAATTGCCGCGGGTGTGACGCTGAATGTCGAATCCGCCGGGGAACTACGCCGCGCGCTGGCTATCGGTGAGCGGACCGGCGTTACTCCCAAACTGGCGCTGCGGGTCAATCCCGATTTCGAACTGCGCGGGTCGGGGATGAAAATGGGCGGCGGGGCCAAACCCTTCGGGATCGATCAGGACCAGGTTCCCGCACTGGCGAACGAGTTGATCGCAGCGGGCGCGCAGTGGCGCGGCCTGCATATCTTCACCGGCAGCCAGTCACTGGATACCGGCGCGATTATCGAAGCGCAGGGCAATGTCCTGAAGCTCGCCGATCATCTGGCGCAGGCGATCGGAACCCCGGTGCCGAAGCTGAACATGGGCGGTGGGTTCGGGGTGCCGTATTTCGCAAACGACAAGCCGGTGGACCTGACTGCCATTGGCGCCGCGCTGAACGAACGCTTTGCGGACCTGCCTGCATCACTCGCGGAAGCCGACCTGTGCATCGAACTTGGCCGCTATCTGGTGGGGGAGGCGGGCGTTTACCTGACCCGGATCGTCGACCGCAAAATCAGCCATGGCGAAACCTATCTGGTGACCGATGGCGGGCTGCATCACCAGTTGGCGGCTTCGGGCAATTTCGGCACGGTCGTCAGG
>JAGXGU010000084.1 GCA_024636575.1 Altererythrobacter sp. | reverse complement strand
GCTTCCTTCCAGGAAACGACCCGCGTGCTGACGCAGGCTTCGGTCGAAGGAAAGAAGGATTCGCTGATCGGTCTGAAGGAAAACGTCATCGTTGGCCGCCTGATCCCGGCGGGTACCGGCGCCGGCATGAACCGCATGCGCGTTACCGCCAACAGCCGCGACGCCGCATTGCGCGCTTCGTGGAAGAAGGCACAGGATGCAATCGTTGCAGCCAATACGGCAGAAGAAGAGCACGCGGCGGAACTCGCCCAGGGCCCGGAAGCTGCCATTGGTGACGATCCGCTGGCAGCAGTCGAGGGCGAAACCCACGGCCTCGATGCGGATGCAGGCGATTACCTGAACGAAGACGCAGCGGACGGCGACACGGCTTAATAAGCCTGTAGCCCAATGCACAAAAAGGCCCCGCCGGAGCAATCCGGCGGGGCCTTTCTTTTGACCTATGGAAGTGTGCCGGCTCACATCATCGTGAATGGTACCCACCGGTGCGGCTTGCGGCCTTCATACCAAGTTGCCTGCTTAGCTGTAAGCCATCTCCTCCAGCGCCTTGAAAGCTACCAGCGCCCCCGGGTCGCCGAACGGCGCAATCTGGCTCATGAACACGCCCGCTACTCCGGCGATTGGGTCGATCCAGTAGTAGGAATTGAAAATCCCGGCCCAGCACAGGCTACCGGCTGAACGGCCACCAGGAATTGGCTCGGGATTGATCAGGAAGCCGAGCCCCCATCCGGTGTGCTGGTCGGGGAACGTATCAAATGGCACCGCGAATGCCGGCATGGCGGTGGTCATGTGACCGGCGCGGATTTCGCCGACCTGGTTGCGGATCATTTCGGCGATGGTGTCTGTCTTCAGCAGCCGGTTGCCGTCCAGTTCTCCGCCGCGCAGCATCATCTGCAGGAACCGGGCGTAGTCTTCCGTGGTGGAGGTCAATCCGCCCCCGCCGCCATGAAACTCGCCTCCGCCCAGATAGAGCGGGTTCAGTACAAAGCCGCCTTCCGGATTTCGCACGTGCACCTTGGCCGCACCTGCCGGTAGCGTGTCCCGAAAGACAGTGTTCTTCAAACCCAGAGGACTGAATACATTGGCCGAAAGATAGCTTTGCAAATCGGTGCCGGTGACCGCCTCAATCGCCAGGCCCGCCCAATCGGTCGAGACACCGTAGGCCCAATCGTCACCCGGATCGAACAGCAGCGGCATGGTGATGCTGGCCTTCGAACCCGCTGCCGGAATTCCCACGGCTTGGTAATATCGCAAGATTTCCGGCTGGACGAAAGCGTAACCAAGGCCGGAAGTATGGGTCAGCAAATGCCGCAAAGTGATTGGCCGCGCTGCGGGGCGCAGGATCGGCGAGCCATCTTCGGCAAAACCGGTCAGCACCTGCGGATCGGCCAGTTCGGGCAGCACATCGCCAATCGGCGCGTCGAGCTCGATCCGCCCCCCTTCCACCAATTGCATTATGCCGAGGGACACCAGCGCCTTCGTCATCGACGCGATCTGACAGATTGTGTCGATCTTCATGGGGACTTTGGCAGGTGCATCGGCAAAGCCGAAGCTGCGGCTGTATCGTACAGTATCCCGGTCAACGATCAGACACGCTGCACCGGGCAAATGGGCGTCGGAGATGGCCCGAGAGAGCCCTGTATCATCTATCATGGCCGCGACATTAGCGGGCCGGGCAGAGCGATCCAGCAGAATTTGCCGCCAGACCATTCCAGATCGCCGTCAAGGGGGGTATGATGGTGCTTTCATCCGCCAACACACGCGAGGAAGGTTTCGGTCATGCGCATCATTCCCCTGATCATCTTTCCGGTGCTTGCCGCCTGTTCACCTCCCGCCCCAGAATCTCCTGCCCCGGAGTCTCCCGCCCTGGAATCCCCCGCCCCGAAATCTACTGCTCCGGAATCTCCCGCTTCCGAAAGTCGGCCCGCAATCGCCGAAGGCACGATGATGACGTCGGCTGCATTGGTCGGCGAATACCGGGTGGCGGGGGTCGATGGGCAGGACATCAACCTGCCTCACGGCATAAGCGCCTCGATATCGGACGATGAAATCGAGGTTCAGTCGCAATGTATCCGGTTCAAATGGGCTTATACCCTTGTTGGCGAAGTTCTGGCTGCGAGCCGCGTGCCCGTGACGAGCTGCCAACGCGGACTGCTCCCGGAAGAAGATGCCATTGCCCGTGCATTCGATCAGGCGGCGCAGGCGCGGCGCACTTCGGCCAACGGGATCGAGTTTTCGGGCGCGGGGCATACGGTCACACTCTTCTCGCAATAATCCCTTTCCGGCGCTAAGCGACGGGTCATGACCACGATCACCCGTTTCGCCCCTTCGCCCACCGGCAATCTGCACGTCGGCAATATCCGCACGGCGCTGCATAATTGGTTCCTTGCCCGCAAGGCCAAGGAAACCGGCGGCTCGGGGAAATTCATGCTGCGGATTGACGACACCGATGCGGAGCGCAGCCGCGAAGAATTTGTGACCGGCATCCGCGCCGATCTGGCGTGGCTCGGTCTGGATGTGGACGGGGAAGAACGCCAGTCTGACCGCCTGGCTCATTATGAAGCTGCTTTCGAAACCCTGAAGGCCAGCGGGCGTGTTTACCGCGCTTATGAAACTGCGCAGGAACTGGATCTGAAGCGCAAGGTGCAATTGGGCCGGGGTCTGCCGCCGATTTATGATCGCGGCGCGCTGAAACTGACCGAGGCCGATCACGCCGCGAAGGCTGCCGAGGGTGCCCATCCTCATTGGCGGTTCCTGCTCGACCATGACAGCCCTATCACCTGGGAAGACGGCGTGCGTGGTCCGCAGCATTTCGATCCCGCTGCCCTGTCCGACCCGGTGATCCGCCGCGCCGATGGATCGTGGCTGTACATGCTGCCCAGCGCGGTCGACGATATCGAAATGGGCATTACCGATGTTCTGCGGGGCGAGGATCACGTGTCCAACACCGCCGTTCAGGTGCAGATGTTCGAAGCGTTGGGCGCCGTTCCGCCACGTTTCGCGCATGAGGCGCTGCTGATGGGCAAGGAAGGCAAATTGTCCAAGCGGCTGGGTTCCCTGGGCTGCGAAAGTTTCCAGGAACGCGGGATTGAGCCGGACGCCATCGTCGCGCTGCTGGCGCGGCTGGGCACTTCGCAGCCGGTCGAACCGATTGCAGACCGGCAGGCGCTGGTGGACAGTTTCGACCTGAGTACATTCGGACGCGCGCCCGCCAAATTCGACGATGCCGATCTGGACCGGGTCAACACCGCCATCGTCCATCAGATGGAGTATGAGGTTGTAAAGGAACGGCTTCCCGATGGGATGGACGAAGCCGCATGGTACGCGGTCCGCCCCAATCTAGCGATCGTGGCCGATGCAGCGGAGTGGTGGCGGATCGTCACCGGCCCGATCGATTTGCCCGAGTTTTCAGACGATGACCGCGCCTATCTGGCGCAAGCGGCAAAGGCGCTGGATTTCGCCGCAGAGGACCCGTGGCATGCGCTGACCGGCGCGCTAAAGGAAGCGACCGGCCGGAAAGGCAAATCGCTGTTCCTCCCGCTCCGCCAGGCGCTGACCGGGATGGACCACGGCCCGGACATGGCCGAATTGCTGCTGGTCCTGGGCGAGGAAACCGCCCGGCGAAGACTGGATAGGGCTGCAAATTGAAATCAGGATGACAAAGGTGGCACTTTGTCATCCACTCCGCTCGCCCGCGATACGATGCCCATAAGGAAGAACAGGAATGTAACGCAGAGGCGCTTACCTCCGATGCTTTTCCAGTTCGTCGCCCGCCAGCGTCACCACATGCAGCAAATTCGTGCTGCCCGGGGTTCCGAACGGTACACCCGCCAGTGCGATCATCTTGCTGCCGGCTTTGCCGAAGCCGTGGCGCAGGGCCATGCGTTTGCCCTTGGCAATCATTTCTTCGAAGCTGCCGATGTCCCTGGTGATCACCGGATGTGCGCCCCACAGCAATGCCAGGCGGCGGGCAGTGCGGTCTGAAGGGGTCAGTACCAGCATCGGTACCGAAGGCCGTTCACGTGCGACACGCCGCGCCGTAGAGCCGGAGCCGGTGAACACGGTGATGGCCGAGATTGGCACGGTGTCCGCGATGGTCATGCAGGCATGGCTGAGCGCATCCGCCGTGGTTGCATCGGGCGGCGTGTCAAGGAATCGGACGCGGGCGAGATACCCTTCGTCGCGTTCTACCTGCGCGGCGATCCGGTCCATGATCGCAACCGCTTCTTCAGGCCATTCGCCCGCTGCGGTTTCGGCCGACAGCATCACTGCATCGGCCCCGTCATAGACTGCATTGGCCACATCCGACACTTCTGCGCGGGTCGGGGCCGGGCTTTCGATCATGCTTTCCAGCATCTGTGTGGCCACGATCACCGGCTTGCCCAGCATCCGCGCCTTGTTGACGATTTTCTTCTGCAGCGGCGGAACTTCTTCGGGCAGCAATTCGACGCCCAGATCACCGCGCGCGACCATCACCCCATCACACATTTCGAGGATTTCATCGAGGCGGCGGATCGCCATCGGCTTTTCGATCTTGGCGCACAGCGCGCCATACCCGCCCATCAATTTGCGCGCTTCGGCCAGATCTTCCGGGCGCTGGACGAAGGACAGGCCGATCCAGTCGGCCCCCTGGCTCACGGCAAAGGATAGATCGCGCCGGTCCTTCTCGGTCAGGGCGGGAATGGGGATTTCGGCATCCGGCACATTCACGCCCTTGCGGTCAGAGATCACGCCGCCAACCACCGCAGAACAGAGAATTGCATTGTCGTCCGCGCTGATCACTTTCAGCTGGATCTTGCCGTCATTGATCAGTAGGCGCTGGCCCTTTTCCAGCAGCCCGAAAAATTCGGGATGCGGCAATTCGACACGGGTATCGTCACCCGGTTCGGGATTGCGGTCGAGCGTGAAATGGCCCGAATGGCGGATTACCGCGCGGCCATCCCTGAATTTGCCGACCCGCAATTTCGGACCCTGCAAATCGCAAAGAATCGCAATCGGGCGTTGGAATTCCTTCTCCATCGCGCGGATCGCGGCGAAGGTTTCGGCGTGGACCGTGTGTTCGCCATGGCTCATGTTGACGCGGAAGGCGTCGACCCCCGCCCTGAACAATTTGCGCAACATTTCAGGTGAGCTGCTGGCCGGACCGACCGTTGCGAGGATCTTGACCTTGCGGCCTCTGGGTTCGAGCTTTGCCATATGGCACGCCTATGCCAGAGCGGCATGACAGCACAAGGACGATGATAATGGATACGAATTCAAGCAACACTATCGATAGCCTGCCAGATGCCATCGCGGCGGCGGCTTTCCGGCGGCTGGTGCGCCATTTGCAGCACCGCCATGATGCGCAGAACATCGATCTGATGGGCCTGGCGGGTTTTTGCCGTAATTGCCTGGCGGACTGGATCGTGGATGCCGGTTTCGACGGCGACAAGGCGGCTGCCCGGGCGGTAATCCACGGGATGCCGGGGGATGAGTGGAAGGCGACCCGCCAATTCCCCGCGACGGACGAACAATTGGCGCGCATGGCGCAAAGCGTGGCGAAAAACAGCGGATAGGGCAAAACCTTCCAACACCGCTTCACCCCGCGGCCCGGCCTCGCTACTACGCGCTTCAACTGATTCTCAAACATCCGGAGTAATGAAGATGGCCGAAGCCACCGACGACCGCCTGCGCCTGCTGATCGAACGTATCGAGCGACTGGAAGAAGAAAAGAAGGGCATCGCCGACGATATTCGCGATGTTTACGGCGAAGCGAAAGCGGTCGGTTACGATCCCAAGATCATGCGGCAGGTGGTTCGCCTGCGCAAAATGAAGCCCGATGACCGCAGCGAGATGGAAACAATTCTCGACGTATATAAATCGGCGCTTGGTCTGGACTGAACCCCGGCTTTGGAATTGCCGCACCCATCCCGAGAGCGATTGCCCCTGATGCGCAGCTTCGCTAGGGCGGTGCGGTAGTTCACCAACAAACAACAAGCGATCCCATGGCAGGCCATTCCAAATTCAAGAACATCATGCATCGCAAGGGTGCGCAGGATAAAAAACGTTCGGCGATGTTTTCCAAGCTCAGCCGCGAGATTACCGTCGCAGCCAAAATGGGCACACCCGATGTCGACATGAACCCGCGGCTGCGGCTGGCGGTCAACAGTGCCAAGGCGCAGTCGATGCCGAAAGACAATATCCAGCGCGCGATCGACAAGGCGAGTGCCAATGAAGGCGATGATTACGAAGAAATCCGCTACGAAGGCTACGGCCCCGGCGGCAGCGCGATCATTGTCGAGGCGCTGACCGACAACCGCAACCGCACCGCCACCAATGTGCGCACCGCCTTTTCCAAGCATGGCGGCAATCTGGGCGCAACCGGATCGGTGGCGCATGGTTTTGAACGGCTGGGGCTGATCGTCTACCCCGCCAGCGCGGGCAGCGAAGACAAGATGCTGGAAGCCGCGATGGAAGCGGGCGCGGAAGATATCCAATCCGGCGCGGATGAACATGAAATCTGGACCGCGGCCGACGATCTGCACGAAGTGGCCGGCACGCTCGAAAAACTGCTGGGCGAGGCCGAAACGGTCAAGCTGGCATGGAAGCCCAACATCACCGTGGATATGGATGAAGCGGGCGCAGGCACGCTGTTCAAATTGCTCGACGTGCTCGACGATGATGATGACGTCCAGACCGTGTGGGGCAATTACGAGATTTCGGACGAGATCATGGCCAGGCTGGACCAGGACTGATGTTTGCGCTCATCGCCAAGGCCCTGGTCGCCGGCGCGATGATCGTTGCGATTGCGGAGATTGGCAAGCGGCTGCCGGCCACTGCGGCGCTTGTGGCATCATTGCCGCTGGTGTCGATCCTGGGCATGATCCTGCTGTGGCATGAACGGCCCGATGCGGAAAACATGGCGGTCCACGCCGGCGCGACCTTCTGGTATGTGCTGCCTTCGCTGCCGATGTTCCTGATAATGCCGGTTTTGCTGCGGGCAGGAGTGCCGTTCTGGATGTCTCTCGCAGTCGGCTGCGCCGTAACCGTGGCGCTTTATTCGCTGATGGCGACATTCGGTCCCCGTCTTGGCCTGCGCCTCTGATGATCATTCTCGGGCTCGATCCCTCGCTGTCCTGCACCGGCTGGGGCGTGGTGCGCCGCGAAGGCAGCCGGTTGACCCACATCGCCAATGGCCAGATTCCTACCGATGCGAAGGCGCCGATGGCGCAGCGGCTGGCCGCCCTGCAGCAGGAATTGACGCAGGTGATCGCCGCGCACCGGCCGGACCGCGCGGCGGCGGAGGAAGTCTTCCTCAACAAAAACCCGCAATCCACGCTGAAGCTGGCGCAGGCGCGCGGGGCGGTGCTGGCCGCCTGCGGCGTGGCGGGCTTGTGCGTGAACGAACATTCGGCGCGGCTGGTGAAGAAGGCGGTTGTCGGCACCGGGGCTGCGGACAAGGTGCAGGTGCAGGCCATGCTCAAGGTGCTGCTTCCGGGCGCGGTAATCGCGGGCGCCGATGCCGCCGACGCATTGGCGGTGGCGATTGCAGACGCACATCTTACCCGCAATCTTTAGGAGGCTATCATGGCGGCGCCAGAATTTGGCATTCCCAATTGCGAGCAATTCGGGATGATTGCAGACGGATTTCACCGCCGAACGACAGCTATTGGCAAAGAGCGCGGTTAGCTTGAGCGTCCACTTTGAGGTGGTAGGTTCAACCGGTCATCGCACAGACCCTCGGTCCCTATCATCGCTAAAATAGAAATCGGCGCTGATTGCTTCCAAAGGGGCGTACAGTTGGTAAATGAGTTCGTGTTCAATAAACTCGCGGCTTGCATGCCCCTTGAGCGTAGCTGGTATGGCCCGCATCAACAGTTGAGTGCCAAAACCCTTATGGTCCCCTTTCGAAACTTCCGAGACTAAATCTGGAGGAATTTGTTCTTGCCAGCGCAGTTCAAACTGGCTTTCGCCCGCATCGTTTTGAGTAATTGCCCATCCAAGTTTGATGCGCGTATTAGCAGAGACCGGAAAGTTGTATTTCTGTGAGTTTGTTGCGAGCTCATGCAATGCGAGGCATATTTGCTGTGCAGCCTCCGAGGCGACGTTGATCGAAGCTCCGGCGATCTCGACCCTATCCGTGAAGGTCTGGAGCATGGGCTCGAGTTGTCCACGAACGATGGTTTCCAGATCTACGGAAGGCTTTCCTTCAACCTTGTTGATAGACGTGGTTGCCTTTGCGAGTGCCTGCAAGCGACCAAGCAAAGTGCTGACGAAATCTTCTTTCGATTCTATACCTCGCGCACTCTGACTCGCAAGCGCGCCCGCGACGGCAAGAAGATTAGCGGAGCGATGATTGGCTTCTTGGGTTTGTACCGCAAGCTTCTCATTGGCACTTTTCAGTTCGCCGGTGCGCTCAACAATTTGCGACTCGAGTGAAGCGAGCGTCTTCTTGTGGGCAAGTATTTCGCCTTGCAACGAAGCATTCACACTGGCCAGCTCCGATGGAGAAGGAAGGTTTGCCAGGTCTGGAATTAGTCGAAACAATACGATCGCAGTGATCATCGATACGATCCCTGTCGCCAGCTTGACGGACCCAACCCAAGGATAGATTGGATACCACAGTGTAACGATGCCGAGGAGATGAGTAAGGCCGCACAAGACGATAAATGAAGCAAAAAGTACGACCAAACCGCGATGTGGCACGTCATTACGTTTACGCAACACGGTGAGCAAGGCGAACGGGATTGCCATGTAGGACAGGAAGATCAACAGATCGGACCCTGCCCACAGAATAACCAGCCAAGGCTGCCAAAGGAGGCACATGCCATGAGGCATGTAATCGCCGTATTCTATTATATGATTCATCGCAGGTCCTTCGCGGCCCACTCAGATGCTGGGCGAACGATGGAGTTAATGGCTGGCCATTGGCAAAGGAAGCAAAATCCTAATCTGGTCCAGTGCTTGGGATTAACAGCCGAGCAGCTGCGAACCGCGCATATCTCATTGTAAGCGTAATTCGATCGAATAGCAGCTTTCGGGAAACAAAATGGCTGACCCAGTGTCCGCCCCTTTGCCGGGTCCGGAAAGGCAGCTTTTTTCCAAAAAAGTGGCAGAGCAGTCGTAGTTCTATGGCATAAGCCAACTGGACTCTGAATCTGGTTGAGAACAAAAGGCTCACAAAATCAATGGCTAGGATCGTGATGTATGGCATCCCCAATTGCGACACCGTGAAGAAGGCGCGGCAGTGGCTTGAGGCACGGGGTATTGCGTATGATTTCCATGACTACAAGAAAGCGGGTGTGGACCCGGCGCGGCTGGAAGGCTGGGTCCGGGACAAGGGCTGGGAAGTGCTGCTCAACCAGCGCGGCACCACCTTCCGCAAGCTGGATGATGCGGACAAGACCGGTCTGGACAGCAACAAGGCGGTCACATTGATGGTCCAGAACCCCAGCATGATCAAACGCCCGGTGGTCGAATTTGGGGCCGAATCCGGGGGCGGGTTGCTGGTTGGCTTCAAGGAGGATGAATGGGACGCGGGCTTTTCCTGATAGTGCTGGCTGCGGCAGCGGCGACAGCGCCCGCGTCGGCCCATTCGCAGGTCGAAGGCCTGCTGATCATTGCGCATCGCGGCGCAAGCGGAGAGCGGCCCGAACATACATTGGCCGCCTATGAACGGGCGATCGATCAGGGCGCAGATTATATCGAGCCCGATCTGGTCGTGACCAGGGACGGGGTACTGGTGGCGCGGCACGAGAACGAGATTTCCGGCACCACCGATGTGGCGGCTCACCCGCAATTTGCTGGTCGCAAGCGGACCAAGCTGATTGACGGGCAAAATATCACCGGCTGGTTTGCGGAAGATTTCACCCTGGCCGAATTGCGCACCCTGCGCGCGCGGGAAAGGCTGCCCGAAATTCGCCCGGCCAATACCCGGTTCGATGGATTGTATCCGGTGCCGAGTTTTGCCGAGGTGATCGCCTTGGTCAGGGCCAAGGAAGCGGAAACCGGCCGCCGGATTGGCCTCTATCCCGAACTCAAGCACCCGGCTTTTCTGAAGCAGGAGGTGAATTTCGACACGGTTGATCTGCTGATAACAGCACTGGACAGCGCCGGGTTGACCCCGAATGATCCGCTATTCATCCAGAGCTTTGAAGTCGCCCCGTTGCTGCGGCTGCGCACCATGGGCGGCTGGAAGCTGGTGCAGTTGATGGCACCCGAAGGCGGCCCGGCCGACGCGCCTGAAATGCGCTATGCCGCCATGGCGACGCCCGAGGGCCTTGCTGCGGTGGCGAAATATGCCGATGCCATTGGTGTTGCAATTCCGATGGTGCTGAATCCCGATGGTTCGCCGACTTCGCTGGTGGCAGACGCCCATGCGGCCGGGCTGCTGGTCCATGCGTGGACCCTGCGCAAGGAAAACGCGTTCCTGCCGCCAGCACTGCGATTTGGCGAGACTCCATCAGCGGCCGGAAATTTGCCCGGATTGTGGGCCTTGTTGAAGGGCGCGCAGGTGGACGGGGTGTTTACGGACGATCCCTTGCCGACCATTCGCGCCAGCCGCGACCTCTCTGTCCAGTCACACGAATAGAGCAATTATTGCCGGTGCCGCGCGGTAAGGATGTAATTCAGCGCCATATCGTCCGACAGATGCAGGCCCTTCAGCGGGCTGAAGCCGATCCCGCGCATTTCGGTTACGTCCAGTCCGGCGGCGCGGAACAGATCGCATAGTTCGTCTGGGGTGATGAAATCTTCCCAATGATGGGTGCCCTTGGGGACCAGGCCTACGGCTTCCGCGCCCTCCACCAGCAGCAGGCGGGAGGCGGCGGTACGGTTGGGGGTGGACAGGACCATCAACCCGCCGGGTGCAAGATGCCGCGCCAGCTGCGCGGCAAAGCGCGGCTTGTCGGCAACGTGTTCGATCACTTCCATGCAGGTCACCAGATCGAACCGGCCAAGGCCGAGTTCACCCAGCTCGCCCGCACGGTAGTCTATCGCCAGGCCTGAACCGGAGCCATGCGCAGCCGCCACCGCGATATTTTCCGCCGCCGCATCGACTCCGGTCACGCCCGCGCCCAGGCGCGCCAGCGGTTCGCACAGCAGGCCCGCGCCGCAGCCGACATCCAGCGCGGTCTTGCCCGACAGCGGGCGCACGCTCTCGATATCACCGCCCCAGTGCAGGTCGATCGCCTGCCGGATAAAGCCGAGCCGGACGGGGTTGAGCTGGTGGAGCATGGCCGAACTGCCCTTCGGATCCCACCATTCCCGCGCCAGCGCGCCGAAATGCGCAGCTTCTTCCGGCCGGATGGTTGCATGGCCGATAGTTGCAGGGCCGACAGTTGCGGGGGAAACCGCTTTCATACTTACAGTTGCATCGCTCATCCTGCACCCTTAACAGCCACGAGCAATTGGTTCCAGCAGAGAGGCACAGCAGACATTGGCCCGGATCGTGATGAAATTCGGCGGCACATCGATGGCCGGCACCGAGCGTATTCGCCGGGTGGCGGGGATCGTGCGCCGCCAGCAGGCCGCGGGCCATTCGGTCGCGGTGGTGGTCAGCGCGATGGCGGGCGAGACGGACCGGCTGGTCAATTTCTGCCGCGAGGCGAACCCGCTGTTCGATCCCGCGGAATATGATGTGGTGGTGGCCAGCGGCGAACAGGTGACATCAGGCCTGCTGGCGCTGACGTTGCAATCGCTGGGCTGCAAGGCGCGCAGCTGGCTCGGCTGGCAGATGCCGATCAGCACGATCGAGGCCCATGCGAAGGCCCGTGTTGCCAATATCGATGCGGCCGCGTTGATCGCGGCGATGGATGCGGGCGAGATCGCGGTCATTCCCGGTTTTCAGGGCGTATCTGGCGCAGGCCGGATCACCACGCTGGGGCGCGGCGGATCGGATACTTCTGCGGTGGCAGTGGCGGCGGCGATCGGCGCGGATCGCTGCGACATCTACACCGATGTCGACGGGGTCTATACCACCGACCCGCGCATCGTGGCCAAGGCGCGCAAGCTGAAGGCAGTGACTTATGAGGAAATGCTGGAGCTGGCATCGGTGGGGGCCAAGGTGCTCCAGACCCGGTCCGTCGGGCTGGCAATGAAAGAGGGCGTGCGAGTGCAGGTCCTGTCATCCTTTATCGACGATGACGCGACCCCGGCAGACGATCTGCCCGGCACAATGATTGTCTCCGAAGAGGAGATGGAACAACTTCTGGAGGATGGTGAAATGGAACGCCAGCACGTAACCGGCATCGCGCATGACAAGAACGAGGCAAAGATCACGCTGACCCGCGTGCCGGACAAGCCGGGCGCGGTGGCGCATATTTTCGAACCGCTCGCCAATGCCTCGATCAATGTCGACATGATCATCCAGAACGTGGGCCGCGACAAGGGCGAGACTGACGTGACCTTTACCGTGCCGCAAACCGATCTGGCGCGGGCGCAGGCATTGCTGGAGGACCAGCGCGATACCATCGGGTTCAACCGCATCATCACCGACAGCAAAGTAGCGAAGATCAGCGTCGTCGGCGTGGGCATGAAAAGCCACGCAGGCGTGGCCGCAACCATGTTCAAGGCGCTGGCCGACCGGGGCATCAATATCCAGGCGATCACCACCTCCGAAATCAAGGTCAGCGTGATGATCGACGAGGATGAAACCGAACTGGCGGTGCGCGTTCTGCACACCGCTTACGGACTGGATGCGCCCGACAATTTCGGGGACGAGGGATGATGGGCACCCGTTGATCATGAGCGAAGAGGCCGCCCTTGGCTTGATGCTGTTCGCGATCCTGGCCTTTACTGCTTTTTCACGCCGGCTGGAAAGATCGGTGGTGACAATGCCGCTGGTATTCACGGCCGCCGGTTATCTCGCCTATCTGGCCGGTGCCGAACTGGTTCAGGAAGATGCCCAACTGGAAGTTCTGAAACTGCTGGCCGAGATTACGCTGGTTCTGATCCTGTTTTCCGATGCTTCGCAGGTCAGGCTTGGCCAATTGCGCCTGAATGCAGGCACCCCCCTCAGGATGCTGTTGATCGGAATGCCGCTGTCAATTGTGTTGGGCACGCTGGTGGTATTCTGGATGTCACCCGATCAGCCCTGGACGCTCGCCCTGCTCACCGCAGCAATCCTGACGCCGACCGACGCCGCGCTGGGCCAGGCGGTGATCAGCGACGAAGCCGTGCCCGCACATCTGCGTCAGAGCATCGCTGTGGAAAGCGGCCTTAATGACGGGCTTGCCCTGCCTGTGGTGATCGTGGCCGCGCTGGCCGCTGCCGAAGCTGGCGGCGTGATGTCCGGCGAAACCCCGGGCAGCCTTACCCAGTTCGCCCTTGCCCAGATTACCCTCGGCCCACTTGCCGGGATCATAGTGGGCGGGGCGGCGGCGAAACTGCGCGATTTTGCAGTTGGCCGCGATCTTGCGACCGAGGCGTATCAGGGGATATTCTTCCTCGCCGCTGCGCTGTCGTGCTTTGTCGCTGCCGAATTGATCGGCGGCAACGGGTTGATCGCGGCCTTTGTAGGTGGGCTGACATTCGGCCATCTGCGCAAGGGCAAGAACGCCTTCGTGGCCGAATTCATGGAAAGCGAAGGACAATTGCTGACCATGGCTACCTTTGTGATTTTCGGGGTGGTTCTGGTCCCGGCGGGTCTTGCCCATGCTAGCTGGCAGACATTCCTTCTGGCAATCCTGTTCCTCACGCTGGTACGGATTGTGCCGATTGTTCTGGCTCTGACAGGCACGGGCCTGCGCTGGCGGGAGAAATTCTTTCTCGGCTGGTTCGGCCCGCGCGGGCTGGCGTCAATCCTGTTTGCCCTGCTGGTTGCTGAAACCTATCAGATCTCGGGAATGGACGGTTTGATTGCCTGCGTGGTGTTGACGGTGATGCTCAGCATCCTGGCGCATGGGGCCAGCGCATTTCCCATCGTTCGGGCTTTTGCAGCAAGTGGTTCACGGGGGTCTGACGGATGAGTTACACGGCGAAAATCCTGCTCCTCGGCTCGGGCGAACTGGGCCGTGAATTCGTGATCTCGGCCAAGCGGCTGGGCTGCCATGTAACCGCTTGCGACAGCTATGCCGACGCGCCCGCGATGCAGGTGGCGGATGCGAGCGAGGTGTTCTCGATGCTCGACGGCGATGCCTTGCGCGCGGCAATTGCCCGGCACGCGCCGGACTTCGTGGTGCCGGAAGTGGAGGCGATCCGGACTGAGGTTCTGGCCGAACTTGAGGCGGAAGGGGTCAACATCGTGCCGTCCGCCCGGGCGGCGCAATTGACCATGAACCGTGATGCGATCCGCGATGTCGCGGCGGGGGAGCTGGGGCTCACCACCTCGCGCTACCAATATGCCGAGAGCCTTGACGAGGTGCTGGCGGGCGCGGAATTTACCGGGCTGCCCTGCGTGATCAAGCCAGTCATGTCCTCCAGCGGCAAGGGGCAGAGCACCGTCCGCACCGCCGGGGAACTGGAAGCGGCGTGGGACTATGCCCGCAACAACATGCGCGGTGACCGGGCGCGGGTGATCGTCGAACAGTTTGTCGATTTCGATTACGAGATCACCCTACTGACCGTGCGCACCAGGGACGGGGTGATCTTTTGCCCGCCGATCGGCCACCGGCAGGAACGGGGCGATTACCAGGAAAGCTGGCAGCCCGCCGCGATGTCCGATGCGGCGATTGCCGCAGCGCAGGACATGGCGCGCAAGGTGGTGGACGATCTGGCCGGAGATGGGGCAGGTTACGGCCTGTTCGGGGTTGAGTTTTTCGTCAAGGGAGACGAAGTGATCTTCTCCGAACTCTCGCCCCGCCCGCATGACACCGGGATGGTCACGCTGATCTCCCAGAATCTGAGCGAATTCGACCTGCACGCCCGGGCGATTCTCGGCCTGCCGATCCCGGTCCCGATCCGCGCCCGGCCTGCTGCCTCTGCGGTAATTCTGGCGGACCGGGACAGCGAGACATTATCCTATGCCGGACTGGCGGAGGCGATGGTGGGCGGCGCGGATATCCGCATTTTCGGCAAGCCGACCGCGCGATCGTTTCGGCGGATGGGCGTCGCGCTGGCGGCGGCGGGGAACACCGACGAGGCCCGGCGCATTGCGGCAGAGGCGGCCGGTAAGGTGCGGCTGGTTTACGGCTAAAGTCTGATCGCCAAAAAGAAACCTCCCCGTGCGGTAAGGCGCGAGGAGGCTTCTTGCTGCCCGAAGGTAAGTCCGGGTTTTATTTCAGATCGAACCGGTCGGCGTTCATCACCTTGGTCCATGCGGCCACGAAGTCCTTGACGAACTTTTCCTCATGGCCGTTCTCGGCATAGACTTCGGACACCGCCCGCAGCTGCGAGTTGGAACCGAACACCAGATCGGTGCGGGTTGCGGTCCAGCGCTGCTCGCCGGTGGCGCGGTCGGTGCCGGTGAACTCTTCGTCGCCGCTGGTATCGATCGTATTCCAGGCGGTTTTCATATCCAGCAGATTGACGAAGAAATCGTTGGTGAGCTTGCCCGGACGGTCCGTCAGCACGCCATACTTGCTGTTGCCGCTGTTGGCGCCAAGCACCCGCAGGCCCCCGACCAGAACGGTCATTTCGGGGATCGACAGGCCGAGCAGACATGCCCGGTCGACCAGCATATCCTCGGTCTTCACGCTCATCTTGGTCTTCAGGTAATTGCGGAAGCCGTCAGCCTGCGGTTCCAGCGGATCGAAACTGTCGCCATCGGTCTGCTCGTCGGTCGCATCGCCGCGCCCGCCGGTGAACGGTACGGAGATTTTGAACCCGGCATCATGCGCCGCCTTTTCGACAGCCGCTGTCCCGGCCAGCACGATGGCATCGGCCATCGACAGATTGCCGCGCAGCTCATCGATCCTGGCGAGCACCTTGGCCAGCTCGTCCGGATCGTTGACCGCCCAGCTTTTCTGCGGGGCGAGCCGGACACGGGCACCGCTGGCGCCGCCGCGGTGGTCCGACCGGCGATAGGTCGAGGCCGAGGCCCATGCGGCCTTCACCAGTTCGGATGTGGACAGACCGCAGCCTAGAATCGCCGATTTGAATGCTGCCACATCGCCTTCGGAAGGTATCGATCCAGCTGGAATCGGATCCTGCCAGATCAGGTCTTCGGCGGGCACTTCGGGGCCGAGATAGCGGGCCTTGGGCCCCATGTCGCGGTGGCACAGTTTGAACCAGGCGCGGGCGAAGGCATCGTCCAGCGCCGCCTGATCATCGCGGAAGCGTTCGGAAATCTTGCGATATTCCGGGTCCATCTTCAGCGCCATGTCGGCGGTGGTCATCATCGTCGGAACCTTCTTTGAAGGGTCGCGCGCATCGGGCGCCATGTCTTCCGGGTCCGGATTGATCGGCTGCCATTGCTGTGCACCCGCCGGGCTGTGAACCAGCTCGAAGTCATATTTGAACAGCAAGCGGAAGTAGTCGCCGCCCCACTGGGTCGGGTTGGGGGTCCATGCGCCTTCCAGGCCGGAGGTGGTGATGTGACCCTGATTGATCTGGTCGGCATCGGTTGCCCAGCCAAATCCCATCAGCTCCATCGCTTCTGATTCCGGCGCGCCGCTGAGTTGGTCGGCCGGAACCGCGCCATGGCATTTGCCGAAGGCGTGGCCACCAGCGGTCAGGGCAACCGTTTCTTCGTCATTCATCGCCATGCGTTCGAACGTCGTGCGCATATCGCGCGCTGACAGCAGCGGATCGGGATTGCCGCCCGGCCCCTCTGGATTGACGTAGATCAGGCCCATCTGGATTGCCGCAAGCGGGTTTTCCAGCTCGAACTGCTTGTCCGGATTAATGCGTGTCTCGACTCCCTGGTCGACCCACATTTCCTCGGTACCCCAATAGATATCTGTCTCGGGAGCATAAACATCCTTGCGCCCGCCGCCGAAGCCGAACACCGGCCCGCCCATCGATTCAATTGCGACATTGCCAGTCAGGATGAACAGATCGGCCCAACTGATGTGCTTGCCGTATTTCTGCTTGATGGGCCACAACAGGCGGCGCGCCTTGTCGAGATTGCCATTGTCGGGCCAGCTGTTGAGCGGGGCAAAACGCTGCTGCCCGCTGCTCGCGCCGCCGCGCCCATCGGCCGTACGATAGGTGCCTGCTGCGTGCCACGCCATGCGAATGAAGAACGGACCGTAATTGCCGTAATCGGCCGGCCACCACGGCTGACTGTCGGTCATCAGCGCGGTCAGGTCTGCTTTCAGCGCATGATAATTCAGCGTATTGAACGCTTCGGCATAGTCGAAATCTTCGCCCATCGGATCGGGAGAAACGCCGTTCTGCGTGAGGATTTCGAGTTGCAGTGCATCGGGCCACCAGTCGCGGTTCCCCCTGCCTGTCAGCCTGCGCTGTTCGCCGCCGGCACCGGTGAACGGGCAACCGGAAATCTGGGGGTCTGCTTCAGCCATTATTCTCTCCATTTTTATCTGATGGCGTAAATTACCACATCATTTACAAATGAACACGCCGATTAATAACATCAAGCTGATCGATATTTTCGATTAGTGAGCGAATCGGCTTAGCAGCATGGTTTAGACGATAAGTTTGACCGCCAAGTGGCACCGGATTAAGGCGCGGCACCAGTTTTTCCGGAGCCCAGATGACCACTTTTCCAAAAACCAGCCGATTGATGCAGCGCGGTACTGAATTCCTCGGCAGCGAATATGCAATATTGTGTGGCGCGATGAGCTGGGTTTCGGAGCGTAATCTGGTGTCCGCAATCAGCAATGCGGGCGGGTTTGGCGTAATCGCCTGCGGCGCGATGACGCCGGACTTGCTCGATACGGAGATTGCCGAAACCAAGAAGCTGACCTCCAAGCCCTTCGGCGTGAATCTGATCACCATGCACCCTGCGCTGTTCGACCTGATCGATGTATGTGCAAAACACGGCGTGACCCATGTCGTGCTGGCGGGCGGTATCCCGCCCAAGGGCAGTGTCGAGGCGATCAAGGGCTTTGGCGCGAAAGTGATCGTTTTCGCGCCTACGCTGGCGCTGGCGAAAAAGCTGCTGCGTCAGGATCGAGGGGCCGGCGGGGATGCGCTGGTGATCGAAGGAATGGAGGCAGGCGGCCACATTGGACCGGTGTCCACCAGCGTGCTGGCGCAGGAATTCCTGCCTGTCCTGGCGGAAGACCATCTGGTGTTTGTTGCTGGCGGAATCGGCCGCGGTGAAGCCATTGCCGGCTATCTGGAAATGGGCGCTGTCGGGGTCCAGCTGGGCACCCGTTTCGCTTGTGCCATTGAAAGCATTGCGCATGAAAATTTCAAGAAGGCATTCTTCCGCGCCAATGCCCGCGATGCGATCACCAGTGTGCAGGTCGATCCGCGCCTGCCGGTGATCCCGGTGCGGGCACTGAAGAACAAGGGCACCGAGGAATTCACGGCCAAACAGATCGAAGTCGCCAAACTGCTCGACAGCGGCACCATCGAAATGGGTGAAGCCCAGCTGCAGATCGAACAATTCTGGGCCGGCGCGCTGCGCCGTGCGGTGATCGACGGCGATGTCGAAAATGGTTCGATCATGGCGGGCCAGTCGGTAGGCATGCTGAAGGAAGAAGAGCCGGTCGCCGACATCATCGAGCAGCTGATGGCGCAGAGCGAAGCGGCTTTGACCCGGCGGTAACATGGCCGAGCCGCTCGTCCTTACCCTCAGCTGCGCGGACCGGCCCGGGATCACCGCGCGGGTCACCTCGTTCCTGTTCGAACGCGGCGGCAATGTTCTGGAAGCGCAGCAGTTCAACGATCAGACCAGCGGCGCATTCTTCATGCGGGTCGAATTCGACCCTGGCGGGACCGAGCGTGAAGTGCTCCGCGAGGAATTTGCGCCGATTGCTGCCGAATATGCGATGCGCTGGAAACTGGTGCTGCGCGACCGGCCGCGCCGGGTGCTGATCCTGGTCAGCAGGTTCGACCACTGCCTGGCCGACTTGCTGTATCGGCATCGGATCGGCGAATTGCAGATGGAGCCGGTGGGCATTATCTCCAACCACCCGCGCGATGCGATTCGCCACACCCATATCGGGGATATACCCTTCCATCACTTGCCGGTTTCGGCTGGGGCAAAATTGGACCAGGAAGCACAGATCCGCCGCATAGCTGGCGAAACCAGCGCTGAACTGGTGGTGCTGGCGCGGTACATGCAGATATTGTCGGACGCGCAGGCGGAACATTTTGCCGGGCGCTGCATCAATATCCACCACAGTTTCCTGCCCGGTTTCAAGGGGGCGAAACCCTATCACCAGGCCCATGCACGCGGCGTCAAGATGATCGGCGCCAGCGCGCATTACGTGACCCCCGATCTGGACGAAGGCCCTATCATCCATCAGGCCGCCGAACCGATCAGCCATGCGGATGAACCCGGGGACCTAGTCCGCAAGGGCCGCGAGATCGAAAGCCGCGTACTGGCCGAGGCGGTGCGCCTGCATCTGGAAGAACGGGTCCTGTTGAATGGCAGCAAGACCGTGGTGTTCCGCAGCTAAAGTTCTATATCTGCTGGCGAATTGATCCGGGGGGGTGGGCATAATGAACGATTCGATCACGGCACCGGCCAGGAAATCCATTTGGTTGCGCGCCCGCGCTATGGCCGAAATGGCCCCGCCCAAACGCAACCGCTATGTCGATTTCCTGCGCGCGCTATCCATCCTCGCGGTCGTGGTCGGGCACTGGCTGGTCGCGGCACCCTATATTGAGGACGGCGCGGTGCAGGGCGGGCACTTGCTCGGGATCGTGCCGTGGACGCAGTGGCTGACCTGGGGGTTTCAGGTGATGCCGCTGTTCTTCCTGGTCGGCGGATTTTCCAACGGCGTTTCATGGTCGGCCAACCGGCGGCAAAGCAACACCTATGCCCATTGGTTCACCAGCCGGTTCCGCCGGTTGATCTATCCGGTGCTGCCGCTGTTCCTGATCTGGACGGTAATTGCGATGTTCGGCACCGCGATGGGTGTGGAGCGCCAGATCGTGGCGCTTGCCGCTCAGCTGGCGCTGATCCCGGTGTGGTTCCTTTCGGTCTATATCATGGTCACCGCCGCGGTTCCGCTGACCCATGCGGCATGGAAGCGTTGGGGGTTTGGATCGTTCTTTGCTTTGGTCGCCGGGGCGATCTCGGTGGATATCGCGACCTTCCAGTTCGGCTTCGTCCACGTCAAATTCGCCAACTTCGCCTTCGTCTGGCTGGCGGTACATCAACTCGGCTATGCCTGGGGAGAGGGATATTTTGCCCGGCCTGCGCGCGCCTTCGCCTGGGGTGTAGGCGGCCTCGCCGCACTGCTGGCGCTGGTCTTCATCGGTCCCTATCCGGCAGCGATGATCGGCGTTCCGGGCGAACCGATCAGTAATTCCATGCCGCCGACACTGGCGCTGCTGGCGCTGGGCATCATGCAGACCGGCTTTGCCCTGGCGCTGGAGCCGCAGGCACGGCGCATGCTGGACAACATCCGTATCTGGACCGGGGTCGTACTGATCAACGGGATGATCATGACGATCTACGTGTGGCACCTGACCGCCTTTGTGCTGGTAATGGTCGCGGCATACTTGCTCGGCGGCGTGGGGCTGGAAGTTGCTCCTGGCAGCGGGGAATGGTGGCTGGCCCGGCCTGCCTGGTTCGCGCTCTATATCGCGGTGACCCTGCCGCTGGTGATGGTCTTCGCCCGGTTCGAACAGGCGAAGGAGAACCCGGTGGCGGCGGCCAAGGGTGATGTGCCGCATTGGCGCCTAGGTACCGGATTGGCGCTCGCCTGCATCGGCCTCGCTTCTACCGCAGTGCTCAGCATTGCCAGCCCTCTGGGCGTAACCGGGGTGCGCCTGTGGATCGTGGCGCTGCCCTTCATCGGCGCGGCGCTGGTGCGGTTCGGCCCGGTGTATGACCTGACGCAGCGGCGGGCCTGAACTGGTTGCCTGAGCGGGGTGGCTGCACTGTTTCAAAGCAGGCAGGTGGACTTAAGCCGCTATGGACGCCGCCGCACCGGCTGTTAGATTGATCTCGATTTACACGATCGACCGAACAGGAGCCTCCCCATGTGCGATAAGCAAACCACTGCCGAATTTGGAACGACCAACGCCAATTGGCGGGAAATGGCGATGGAAGGCCTCAGCCGTCGACAGTTCGGAGCGATGGGTGCAATGGGTGCGGCTGCGACGCTGGCCGCATGTGCGGGCGTAGACCGGGCCACCGCGAGCGAAGGCGGCCTGAGGGAAAGCAATGTCACCATCGAAACACCGGACGGGATGATCGATGCTTTCTTCGTCCATCCTGCCAGCGGCAAACACCCCGCCGTGATCTGTTGGCCGGATATCGCCAGCTTGCG
>JAGXGU010000083.1 GCA_024636575.1 Altererythrobacter sp. | reverse complement strand
GCCATCGGGCGTAAACTTGACACTGCGGACCTCGATATCGGCGGGCAGAAATTCGCGCGCCTGATCCGGTCCGAAAGCCATTTTCAGCTGCTGGGTGGTGGAACCGTTGTCCTCGCCTTCGGTCACATCGGGAAGGCTGGCGGTGGTGTAGGCGATCCGGCTGCCATCGGGGGACACGCTGATCGTGCCAACCGATTCCAGTTTCGCGACATCTTCAGGCGTCATCGGGCGGGCAGCGGCGGTGGCGGCAACAGATACCGATCCAAGCAGCGTGGCGGCGAGCAAGAGCTTGCGGGTCATTCGGAATTTTCCTTTTGCGACGAACGTAATTGCCCCAGCCATAGCAAAAGTAGTTATCAGTGCAACCGGCAGACTTGTCCGTATCGATCGATCACGGCATGAAGCCGCAAAGGGGAATCATGACCATGAAAACAATCACCAGATTGCTGGCGGGCGCCGCCGCCGTCAGTGCCGCATTTTCCGCCCAGTCAGCCTATGCGGAAACGACCTACATCCATGCCGGATCGGTAATTGCGGACGCATCGGGCGAAGCCAGCGGTCCGGCCACCATCATCGTTACCGATGGCAAGATCGTCAGCATAGAGGACGGGTTCGTCACCCCGCCCGAAGGCGCCGTCATGGTTCACCTGCCGGACCAGACAGTGCTGCCCGGCCTGATCGATTTGCATGTCCATCTGACCGGCGATCCCGGTGGGGATTTCTGGAAGGAAGCGATCGAACCCGACGAATGGGGCGTGGTCCTCGGCGCGAAGAATGCCCGGCTGACCGCGCTCGCCGGGTTCACTACCGTGCGCGAAGCGGGCAGCGCGCAGCAGACCGCCTACAGCTTGCGGCGCGGAACCGACGAAGGGATCATTCCCGGCCCGCGCATCATCGCCGCCGGTCCGCCGCTGGCCATTGTCGGCGGGCACGGCGATGTTTCCGGCTTCAGGCCCGAAGTGAACGCTGTGCTGACCAGCGGCTACACCTGCACCGGCGCAGTTGAATGCGCGGAGAAGGTGCGCCGCGCCAGCCAGAACGGGGCGGATGTGATCAAGATCACTGCGACCGGCGGCGTGCTCAGCCAGCAGGGCCGCGGGCTGGAAGCGCATTTCAGCGATGCGGAAATGAAAAGCATCGCCGACACCGCCCATTCGCTCGGGCTGAAAGTCATGGCCCATGCGCACGGCGCGCGCGGGATCGAGGCAGCGGCGCGCGCGGGCATTGATACGATCGAACACGGCACTTATCTGGACGACGCCGCGATCAAGGTAATGAAGGAAAACGGCACCATTCTCGTCCCTACGCTGATGGCGTTCCAGGGGATCAGCGAGCGATTGGGCCAGGGCATCTACACGCCGGTGGTGGAGGACAAGGTTCGCGCCGTGGCCGAAACTGCGCAGGTGTTCATGGGCCGGGCCCTGCGCGGCGGGGTCAAGATCGCTTTCGGCACCGATGCGGGTGTGTTCGACCATGGGCGCAACGGGCAGGAATTCCGCCTGATGATGGGGCAGGGCATGTCCAGCCGCCAGGCGCTGGCCAGTGCTACCACGGTGGCCGCCGAAGCGCTCGGCATGGCAGGGGAAATCGGCCGTATTGCGCCGGGCTATTCCGCCGATATCATCGCGGTAACGGGCAATCCGCTGGAGAATGCCACCATGCTGGAAAATGTCGACTGGGTGATGGTGCGCGGCAAAGTGGTGGAATAGCAGCGGACCTGGTAAGTCGTCGGGCTTGAATTCCGTTTCAGCGAAAGCTGCATGCGAGACGCGAGCAATCTCAGTATGTGCAGCCAATAATATTTTTCGAGGGACACAGCTAATGAAATTTCTTCGCATCGCACTCTTGTCGGCAACGGCACTTTCATTGGGCGCCTGTGCCACGACTGGGCCGGTCGATATGCCAGCGGCCAGCGCTGCGCCAACAACTCAAGCTGAACAGACCGAGTCGGCCCATGACCGCATGTTCGCGATCTTCGCCGCCGATGATGAAGCCAGCCTCAAGCGTAATCCGCTAGCCGCGCTGTTTCGCGGCGACATGCGCTATGCTGACCGGCTGGGCGACTATCTGACCGATGAATATAATGATGCGGAGCGCGCCGCAGCGCAGGCCAATCTGGCGGCCATGAAGGGGATTGACCGCGAGGAGTTAAACCCGACTGACAAGATCGCCTATGATGTGTTTACCTATAATCAGGATGAAGCGCTGAAGGGGCTGACGCCGGAAATTCTCGCGCTCAATGATGTGCGTCCGATCAACCATTTCAGCGGTTTCCACACATTCTATCCTACGCTGGCCAGTGGACAGAGCGCGGCCCCCTTCAAGACGGTCGAGGATTACGAAAACAATCTCAAGCGCCATGCAGAGTACATCAAACTCGGCGACCGCTCGATTGGGCGGTTCCGCGAGGGGATGAAGTCGGGCGTGCTGGAAACCAGCCTGACGATCAAGAATGTGATCGAACAGTTGGATACGCAATTGGCGATCCCGCTTGAAGAATCCCCCTATTGGGGGCCGGTTGGCATGATGCCTGACACTTTCTCGGATGCTGACAAGGCCCGGCTGACCGCCGAATACCGCAAGGTCACTGAAGATATCTATGCTGCAAATCGGCGGACGCGCGATTTTCTGCGTGACGAATATTTGCCGGTTGCCCGCACCACAGTCGGCCTCAGCCAGATGAAGGGCGGCGAGAAACTCTATGCCCAGATGATCGAGAACACCACCACGCTGCCATTGACCGCGGATTACCTCCACAATCTAGGACTGTCCGAAGTCAAACGGATCCATCAGGGCATGGAAAAAGTGAAAGACGAGGTTGGCTTCAAAGGAACGATGAAGGAATTCTTCGACTTCATCCGCACTGATCCGCAGTTTAAACCCAAGAGCCGGGAAGGGCTGACGCAGGCCTATTATGATGTGGGCAAGGTCGTGGATGCCAAGGTCCCCGAGCTATTCTCCCTGGTTCCGAAATCTCCGCTCGAAATCCGGCCTTACGAAGAATTTCGCGAGAAATTCGAAGCGGGCGGATCGTATCAATCGGGTGCGCCCGATGGCTCCCGGCCCGGTATCTTCTATTTCAACGCGTATGACCTGCCCAGCCGGACGACCCCCGGCATTACCACCCTGTATCTGCACGAAGGTGCGCCGGGGCATCATTTCCAGATCAGCCTGGCGCAGGAAAACGAGGCGTTGCCGGCGTTCATGCGGTTCGGCGGAAACACCGCCTATGTCGAAGGCTGGGCGCTGTATTCGGAAACCCTGGGGTATGAGATGGGCCTGTTCGAAGATCCCTATCAGCGGCAGGGCACGCTGGACGATGAAATGCTGCGTGCGATGCGGCTGGTCGTCGATACCGGGCTTCATTCGAAGGGGTGGAGCCGCGACCAGGCGATCAAATACATGACCGACAATTCCTCCATGGGACTGACCGATGCCACCGCCGAAGTGGAACGATACATCGCGATCCCGTCGCAGGCGCTGGCCTACAAGGTCGGGGCGCTGACGATCCAGCGCCTACGCAGGAAAGCCGAAGCGGCCATGGGCGAGGATTTCGACATCAAGCAATTCCACGCCCAGGTGCTCGGCACCGGAGCGTTGCCAATGCCAGTGCTGGAAAAGAAAATCGATGACTGGATTGCCAACCGTTAGACCGCGCGGGAACATCGCTAGTTCGACCACCCGGACCCCCGGGCGGCAAAGCATCGTTTCCTGAGTTAGCCGCCCCTTCCCATCACCGCTAAAAGCGCGTAGCACTGCATCATACCCCGGGGAGCCGTGTTGCCGATTATTGGCGAGGCTGAGAGGGGCGGGTAACGCCGCCCGACCCGTTGAACCTGAACCTGTTAAGACGGGCGGAGGGAGTGGGCCGGTACTTGTCAGAAAGCCGATCCCCGCTTCTTCCATCCACAAGGAGAACGCGCGCATGGCCGATATCAACAGCAAACTCGAAATCGGGGTGACGACCGGGCCGATCCGGGGTAGCCGCAAGGTCCATATCGGCCCGTTTAATGTGGCTATGCGCGAGATCGATCTGGAGCCATCCAGCGGTGAACCGCCGCTGCGGGTGTATGATACCTCCGGCCCCTATACTGATCCCGCTGTGGCAATCGACATCCAGGCAGGCCTCGCCCCGCTGCGCCGCCAGTGGCAGCTGGACCGCGATGATGTGGAGGAATACACCCCGCGCGAGGTGAAACCGGAAGACAACGGCCAGCTGGGTCCGGACCGCAGCGGCGGGGTGCCTCCGTTCCCGACCGCGCTGCGCCGCCCGCTGCGCGCCAGGGCAGGCGCGAACCTCAGCCAGATGCATTATGCCCGGCGCGGGATCATCACACCGGAAATGGAATATGTCGCGGCGCGGGAAAATCTCGGTCGGGAAATGGCGCGCGAAGCGTCTTCCGGCGGGGAGAGTTTCGGCGCGTCCATCCCGCTCAACGTCACCCCGGAATTCGTCCGCGACGAAGTGGCGCGCGGGCGGGCCATTATCCCTTCCAACGTCAACCACCCGGAATGCGAACCGATGGCGATCGGGCGCAATTTCCTGGTCAAGATCAACGCCAATATCGGCAACAGCGCGGTTGCATCGGATGTCGCTTCCGAAGTGGACAAGATGGTCTGGTCGATCCGCTGGGGCGCGGATACGGTGATGGATCTTTCCACCGGCCGCAACATCCACGACACCCGCGAATGGATCATCCGCAACAGCCCCGTCCCCATCGGCACCGTGCCGATCTATCAGGCGCTGGAGAAAGTCGGCGGCGTGGCGGAGGACCTGACGTGGGAAATCTTCCGTGACACGCTGATCGAACAGGCGGAACAGGGCGTCGATTATTTCACCATCCACGCCGGGGTGCGCCTGCCCTATGTGCCGATGGCGGCCAAGCGCGTGACCGGGATCGTCAGCCGCGGCGGTTCGATCATGGCGAAATGGTGCCTCGCGCATCACAAGGAATCGTTCCTCTACGAACATTTCGACGACATTACCGAGATCATGAAGGCCTATGACATCGCCTATTCGCTCGGCGATGGCCTGCGCCCAGGCAGTATCGCGGATGCCAATGACGAAGCGCAATTTGCGGAACTCTACACCCTGGGCGAGCTTACCCACCGCGCATGGAAGAGCGATGTGCAGGTGATGATCGAGGGGCCGGGCCATGTCCCGATGCACAAGATCAAGGAGAATATGGAGAAGCAGCTGCAGGTCTGCGGCGAAGCTCCATTCTACACCCTCGGGCCTTTGGTCACCGACATCGCGCCGGGGTATGACCACATCACCAGCGGCATCGGCGCGGCGCAGATCGGGTGGTACGGCACCGCCATGCTCTGCTACGTCACCCCCAAGGAACATCTCGGCCTGCCGGACCGCAACGATGTGAAAGTCGGCGTGATCACCTATAAACTTGCCGCCCATGCCGCCGATCTGGCCAAGGGGCATCCCGCATCCCAGATGCGCGACGATGCGCTCAGCCGCGCCCGTTTCGAATTCCGCTGGCGGGACCAGTTCAATCTCAGCCTCGATCCCGACACGGCGGAGGCATATCACGATCAGACACTTCCGGCGGAGGGCGCCAAGACCGCGCATTTCTGTTCCATGTGCGGCCCGAAATTCTGCTCGATGCAGATCAGCCAGGAAGTCCGCGATTTCGCCGCGAAACAGAACCAGACCGCCGACGGGTTCCT
>JAGXGU010000082.1 GCA_024636575.1 Altererythrobacter sp. | reverse complement strand
GCTATAACCGTCCGATTGGTGGGTTCCAGCTAACGGCGACCGCCGATGCTGGGCTGACCAACAGCACCGCGGAGATCGACCAGCGAGCCGATACATCCGGACTGGTTCTGGGTGCCGCGGCTGGCACGCTGGCAATTGACGGGCCGCTGCCTGCATTGGCCGATGCGGGTTTCGCCACCAGCACAACCGATACGAAAAACGCCAGCAGCAAGGCCACTTTGCAGGGCGCGGTGCTGGATTTGCCTGCAGGCGAGCTGAACGTCACCTTCGATCTCGGTTTTGACTGGGATGATATCACGGGCAGCGACAGCCGCTCCGACATCGCTACCGACCTTAGCCGGGGCAATCTGAATGGCGGAATAAACCTGGCCATCCCGATCACCAGCACGCGGGACGATTTTCTCGGTGCCCTGGGTGATATCAGCCTGAACCTGTCGGGCGGGTTCGACAAATTGTCTGATTTCGGAACTCTTTATGACTGGAGCGCCAGCATGACCTGGGCTCCGTTCGACCAGCTCGATCTGACCGCGACCTATGTGAACCGCGAAAGTCCGCCGTCGCTCAGCCAGTTGGGTAGCCCGGAAGTTGTGACTTTCAATGTTTCGACTTTTGATTTCGTGCGGGGCGAAACCGTGCTTGCCACGATCACATCGGGCGGGAATCCCTTCCTGATCGCGGAAACCCAGTCCGACTGGAATTTCTCGGCCAATTGGAAGGTGCCCTTCATCGAGAATACCAATTTCCAGACGAGTTATACCCGCAACCGGTCGAGCGATGTATCGAGTTCCTTCCCTACGCTGACATCGCAAGTGGAAGCGGCATTTCCCGGCCGTGTCCTCCGCGATGCGGATGGCACATTGCTTGCGGTGGACCGGCGCCCGGTAACCTATAGCAGGACATTGCTGGACCGGCTGGCTTTCGGCCTGTCGATGCGGGGCAATTTCGGCAAACCGAAGGTGCCTGAGCGGCCAGAAGGCGCTGCCGAGGGGCGCCGTGGAGGCGGTCCTTCCGGCCGCAGAGGAGGTCGCGGCCCGGGTGGCGGCGGGCCGGGCATGTCAGGCGATGACGGCCGCGGGCGCTTCTTCATCAGCCTGAACCATACACTGGATCTGCAGAATGAAATCCTGATCGCGCCGGGCGTGCCGGTGCTCGATCTGATTGGCGGCGATGGCGGCACTTCCAGCAACAATACAAGCCTGGAAGCCGGCATGTTCCGCAGCGGCATGGGCCTGCGCGTTTCCGGGAGCTATCTTGGCCCGGCGCGGATAGACGGCAGCGGGCTGGTCGGCAGTAGCGACCTGAATTTTGGCGCTTTGGCCAAGCTGGATTTGCGGATCTTCGCCGATCTGGGCGAGATGCTGAAGAAGACAGAGGGTCCGCTGAAAGGCTTGCGGCTTTCGCTGCGCGCCGACAATGTGTTTGACGGTATCCGCCGGGTCACTGACGAAAGCGGAAATGTTCCGATCAACTTTCAGCCCGGACTCGTCGATCCCGTCGGGCGGTACCTGGGCATCGAATTGCGCAAGATGCTGTGACGCTGGTCTCCGGCCGATCAGTGAAGCTGGCTGCGCGGAAAGACTGCCCGGGCCAGCCCCCGGGCTTCGAAGGGGCGCCAGCCGCCCTCTGGTTGCGATAGCCGGTCGGCAATTGCCAGCATCACGGACGGGTTGACGCCCAGGCCCAGATGGCTGGCGAGAACTTCGATGTTCTCCGTCTGCTCTGCAGGATCGGATTTCGCCTGGACCGATCCGCGCCAGGCAACCACGCCATCCGTCTTGGTCAGGATCGAAGTGGTGGGCACAGGCGGCGCAACATCAAGGCCGGTAAACATGCCCTGCTGGACAGGTTCGGGCTCCTTGCCATTAAGCCATTCGAACAATCGGGCCGCATTGGTGTGGCCGCGATCATCCGAAATCGGGCTGCCAAGAGAAATCACCAAGCGGACCTTGTCCGGCATCATTTTGGCGAGTTCACGGGCGAACACGCCGCCCAGGCTCCAGCCAACGATCGATACTTTGCCGCCGGTCCGTTCATGCATCGCCTCCAGACACAATTTCATTGCATCCACACGGCCATTATCAACCCGGACATTGCGGCCCAGATTCCATCCCTGGACATCATAGCCAAGGCCGGAGAGGAGCGACCGCATCGGGCGCGTGGAACTGTCCGAGGCCATGAAACCGGGCAACACCAGAACACCGTGGCCGTCGCCCTTGGGCAGCAGGCTCATCGCCGGTCGCAGGGCATAGAAACTCGCGAGCTCCACAAGCGCGCGGGAAGGTTCCGCCAGTGTCAACAGGCGGCTTGGCGGGCGCGCGACGAGGTTGGGTTCCGAAGTACGGGTCTGCGTCATGGTTTTGCTTTCTTCGCTGTCGGCGCTTTCCTGGCAGCCGGAGTTTTATTGGAGCCAGTCCTTTTCGCGGGTGACTTTTTCGCGGCCGCCTTTTTCGCTGGAGCCTTGGCTCTTTTGGTAGCCGTCGCCGCCGCCGGTTTGCGCTTGGCTGGCTTCCTTGTTGCCGACTTTACCGGTCTGGCTGTGTCTTTCGCCTGAACCCCTGTCCCGGCAAGCGCAGCTGCCGCCGCATCACGCAGCTCCTCAAAGCTGTCCTGAATGCATTGCGCATAGAATTCCGGATCGGGCATGATTTCGCGGCAGGCGGTGAAGGCAATCGTCGCCTCCTCGCAATAGCTTTGCACCACATGACCAAGGCCAAGCCCGTCGTTCAGGCACAGCAGCCCCATCATGCTTTCCAGCTGAGCCCCGCAGGAATAGATCGGCACCGGCGGGCCGGGGACGTTGGTGACCACCGTAGTAAACGGTGGCCCGACGCGATTGGCCAGACCAAGTCTGGTGTAAAGTTGAGCCCCCAATGCCATGAACAGGGCGGGGCTGACCTTGCTCATTTCGGTCATGTTGCGGGCACCGATTGCGTCGGTCATCGCCTTGCTGTTGGTGGTCTGCGAATGGACATATGCCAGCCGCTGCGCCGGATCTGCCAGATGCGTGCCCAGCGGGGCGATCATCGCGGCAACCTGATTGCCCATGTCGCCCCTTTCGGTGTCGGAACGCACGGAAATCGGTGCCATTGCCGTCAGTGTCTTGTCCGGCAAATCGTCCTTGGCAAGCAGATATTTCCGCATCGCGCCGCCGATAATGGCCAGGAACACGTCATTGACCTTGCACCCGGGGTCAAGCGCGCGGATTGCCTTGATATCCGCCAGGGGAACGCTGCGCCCTTCCACCACGCGGGCGGTGGAAATTACCTTGTTGAACCGGGTGCGCGGGGCCAGCATTTCGCCGCTGACCTTGAATTCCTTCGCTGCCAGGCCTTTGATCGCCTTGGCCAGACCGGGCGCCGCCTTGGCCGCGACTTCCAACTGCTTCATCGGATTGGTCACCGCGTTGAAATAGCTTTTGCCGAGCAATTCCGCGTTGGTGGGGATGCGTTCCGGTTTCCATGTATCGGGCTGGGAAGGCGGGGGCGCATCGGCGGTCAGCGTATGCAACGCTTCCATCAGATCGACCCCGCTCATGCCGTCGATCGCCGAATGGTGGACTTTCGTGACCATCGCATAGCAGCCGGGATCGATGCCGGGGATATTGTCCAGCCCTTCGATCAGAGTGAATTCCCATGGGGGCCGCGTCAAATCCAACGGGCGGGCGAAAACCCGTGCAGCCTGAATGCACAATTGCCGCCAGTCACCGGGCTTCGGCAGGGCGACATGGCGAACGTGATATTCGAGATCGAAATCGGGATCCTCGATCCAATAGGGGTAATCGAGATCGAATGGCACCTTGACCAGGCGCTGGCGCATTGTCCGGGACAATTGCATCCGGCTTTCGAAAAAGCTCAACACGTCCTTGAAGCGGACAAACCCGCCGGGCGCAGTCCTGGGATTGTAGATCAGCAGGCTGCCAATATGCATCGGGGAATTGCGCGTTTCCAGCGCAACGAAGGATGCATCCATTCCCTGTAGCTGCCGCATAGCATACTCTCCTGCAGCGCCCCGATTATATCCGGGATCGTCATGGACGAGGTAACACAGTGGGGATTGGCGTCAACTCGGGCCTTCCAAGGGCCCACTGCAGCGCCTATCTCCCCATCCATGGCTCGCACTCCCGCAGGTACACCGTCAAATCCAGATGGCGCAGATCGTTTCAACGAGGATCGCGCGACTTATACCGTGCGCGGCAGCGGGCAGCCGGATCTAGACGCCGGTGTGGCGGCCATTCGTGAAACGGTGCAGACGCTGAAGCCCAAGCCGGGCGTGTACCGCATGCTCGATGCGCGGGGCGATGTGCTGTATGTCGGCAAGGCGCGGGCGCTGAAGAACCGGGTCGCCAATTACATGGCTGTCGCCAATCTGACCGGCCGGCTGCAACGCATGGTCAGCCAGACACGGCTTATGGAGATTGTCACCACCAATAGCGAGGCGGAGGCGCTGCTGCTGGAAGCGCAGTTCATCAAGCGGTTCCGCCCGCCATACAATGTGCTGTTGCGCGATGACAAAAGCTTTCCCTTCATCCTGCTCAGGATGGATCATGATTTTCCCCGGATCATGAAACATCGCGGCGCGCGGCGGGCCAAGGGCAATTATTACGGGCCCTTCGCCAGCGCGGGCAGCGTGAACACGACTATTAACGCGCTGCAGAAACTGTTCCTTCTAAGATCCTGTACCGACAGCTTTTTCAGCCGCCGCGATCGGCCCTGTCTGCTATACCAGATCAAGCGTTGTTCGGCGCCCTGCGTCGGCCGGATTGACGCAGCAGCGTATGATGGACTGGTGCAGGAAGCGAAGGATTTTCTCGGCGGGAAAAGCTCTGCCGTGCAATCAAAGATCGAAGGCCAAATGGCTGAAGCGGCGGAGAAGCTGGATTTCGAAACCGCTGCCGTTCTGCGCGACCGGCTGCGCGCCGCGACCTTCATCCAAGGCAGCCAGGCGATCAATGCCAGCGGGGTGGGTGACGCCGATATTTTCGCGCTGGCGGAGAAGGGCGGGCAGGTGGGCATCCAGGCATTCTTCGTGCGCGGCGGACAGAACTGGGGCCACCGCGCGTTCTTTCCGGCGCATACGAAGGAAGTGGACGAAGCGCATGTCCTGGCCAATGTGCTGGCGCAATTCTACGAGGAAGTCCCGCCGCCGCGGACCATCTTGGTGGACCGGGAACTGCCCGACCAGGCGGTGATGGAAGAAGCCTTCGCCGCCATTGCCGAACATAGGGTGGAAATCTCGATTCCGCAGCGAGGCGACCGCAGGCGGCTGATGGAACAGGCGCAGCGTAATGCGGTGGAAGCACTGGAACGGCGGCTGGCGGAAAGCGGGACCAAGGCGAAAACCCTGCGCGAACTGGCGGAATTCCTTGAACTGCCGGATGTGCCGCAGCGGGTGGAGATTTACGACAACAGCCATATTCAGGGTTCGAAGCCGGTGGGCGGGATGGTGGTGGCCGGGCCGGAGGGTTTCCTCAGGAACCAATATCGCAAATTCAACATCAAATCCGCGCAGGGGAATGACGATTTCGGCATGATGCGCGAGGTAATGCACCGCCGTTTCAGCCGGGTGCTGGAGGAAGATCCGGACCGTGACGCGGGCATGTGGCCCGATCTGGTGCTGATCGATGGCGGCAAGGGCCATATGAGCGCGGTGCGCGATACGCTGGAAGAACTGGGGATCGAGGATGTCCCGCTGATTGCCATTGCCAAGGGGCCGGACCATGGGCGGGAGGGGCGCGAAGTGTTCCATTTCCCCGATGGCAGGGAGAAAACCTTGGCGACCAACTCGCCGGTTCTGTTCCAGCTTCAATTGTGGCGCGACGAGGTTCACCGTTATGCCATCGGTGCGCATCGTGCCAAGCGTAGCCGCGCAATTACCGCATCGCCGCTGGACGAAATCTCCGGCATTGGCCCGGCGCGCAAACGGGCGCTACTGCTGCATTTCGGAACAGCAGGAAAAGTCCGTGCGGCATCGCTGGAGGATCTGCAACGCGCGCCCGGGGTCAGTGATGCAGTGGCGCGGACAATCTATGATTATTACCACGCGAACGGCTGATCTTGCGCTCTGTCAGATATGGGACTGTCGGAACCGGGGCCGGCGCCCCGCCGATGCAGGTCATGCTTTCTTGCGCCGCCGGATAACACCTTCCTGCGCCACACTGGCCACCAATACTCCGTCGCGGGTAAAAATGCTGCCCCGGTTAAAGCCCCGGCCGCCGCCGCTCCACGGGCTGTCGGTCATGTATAACAGCCATTCGTCAGCCCGCGCAGGCCGGTGGAACCAAATCGTGTGGTCCAGGCTGGCACCGTTCAATTCACCGCGCATCCAGCTGAGCCCATGGGGCAAGGCGGCAGTGCCCAGCAGCGTGTAATCGCTGGCATAGGCAATCACCGCGCGGTGGATCGCCGGATCGTCCGGTAGCGCGGCAGCGGTGCGGAACCAGCTGTGGGCGCGGGGTTCCTTCGGTTCGCTGTTCATCCAGTGGAGCCGGTCGATCGTGCGCATTTCGATCGGGCGCGGGCGCAGCATCATGGCGCGCTGGCCGTCGGTAATATCGGGCAGGCCGGCCACAAACTCCTCCCGCAATTTCATGTCGGGCTTCAATTCTTCGGGCGGCAGGACATCCGGCATCCTGCATTCCTGATGTTCCAGCCCGTCTTCCGGTTTCTGGAAGCTGGCAGTCAGGTTCAGGATCGGGATGCTGGCGGCGGCCTCCGTCTGGCTCGCCACGACCCGGCGGTTGGCAAAGCTGCGGCCGTCGAAATCGCGGGCAATCGTATAATCGATTGGCGGACCTTCCTTGCCGCCGCGCAGGAAATAGGCGTGCAGCGAATGGGCCACCATACCCTCTGGCGCGGTCAATTGGGCGGCCTGAAGCGCTTGCGCGATAACTTGCCCGCCAAAAACCCGTCCCACGCCGCCATCTTGCGGGTGGCCGACAAAATGATCGGGCCCGCCTGCCTGGACAGTCAGCAAATTGACCAGATTGGCCACGAGTTTTTCAGGGGTGGAAATATCATTCATGGGCCACGCTTTGCGGGCAGGTGGGCAGTTCGTCAATGTAGCGGTTATTTTACGGCGGAAAGTTTCCGCAAAACCCGAAATGCCAAAGACTTGCCGTAATTGGTGGCGGGCCAGCGGCCCGGCGCGATGGGCGCGATGCCGTATTTGCGCAGCACGCGGTTGAACCCGCGAGCCTCTGCCTCGGCAAAGCTCCAATCGCTGCGCCAGGTAATCGACAGCGAAATTGAACTCGATGCGCCGTTACGTACGAAGTGCGGGGCCATCACAGGGACATATACCGCCTCGCCAGGAGATAGCGCAAAGTCGTATCCCCCGGCGGCGAGATCATCGTGCCAGGTCAATTCGCGCGCGCCTCCTGCGTGGTAGCTTTCGTGCACCTGGTCGAGGGCAAATGTGCTGTCTCCGGCGGGAAATTGGGTCATCACTTTGCTGCCTGTCAATTGCAGCAGGATGTTGTGTTCCGGATCGAAATGGTACGGCGTGACGGCATCCGGCGAGGAGATGAAGATGAAACCCTGGGGCCGCAGCATGGCCCCGGTCTTCGCTTCTATCTCGCTGCGCAGTTCCCCGAGTAGTGACAGCAGCAGCGCTTCGTAAGCGGACACTTGTTCGATATTCTTCAGGACCGCCCAGCTGTTAGTCGTCGCGATGTGGCGGATCGTGTCCTCGATCGACAAGCCTGTACTACCGGGTTTGCGATCGATCCCGATGGGCAGGTCACCGCGGTTATATTCGATGGAGCTGCCTGGAAGTTGACCCGAGAGCTCGGCCAAGGCCTCGAGCGTCAACAGTGGGTGATGGGCGATCTCGTGGCGCAGCACATGCGGAACTTCCGGATAGGCGGCGGCAAATTGCAGCCGTGCAGCAACGCCGAAGATTTCTCTGCTTTGCTGGTCTGGCATGGTCATAGCCCCTCGGCATTGCTGCCATTTTCGGCCCGAAGGACCTGACGGCACAGAGATCGGCGCAGCCTGCCGCCAATGCCGATGCTGGTGCGGACAATGGAGCGTTTTTCGCGCCAGATACGCTCGATCATCGGATGGTCGGCGGCGGCGCAGCTATCGCTCCAGTCGATGCCATCGCGTCCCAAAAGGGCGAGGTTTTCGCGCTGAAGCAAGACACCGGGTGAAAACCGCGCGTATTTTTCGTCGAATGCGGTCTTGAAAGCAAAGCTGCCGGGCGCGGAGAGGAAATTCACCAGCATGGCAATTGGCATGCCTTCCAGAGTTAGCGAAAGCCGCTCGACACGGCCGCGTACCGAACCGCCGTGCAGGGCGGCACGGAACAGCGCAGCATTCGCACTGTCACAGGCGAGGGCGGAACCTTCGCGCCCTTTCCACCCCGCTTGTTCCAGATCGAGGAAATCGGTGCACCATTGGTCTATACCGTCAACGTCGGAATCTCGGTGGAACCGCAGTACGCCCTCTTCCGACAGGCGTTTGTTCTGGCGGCGCAATTCCTTGCGTTTCTTGGCGCTCAGCGATGCATCGAAATATTCTTCCTGACTCTGGCCTGATTGCAACATCGCGCGCTGTTCACGGTGGACGACAGCAGCGGGCCGACCCTGCCGGGCGGACACATCACACAGCGCTGCATAAACCGCGCCTTCGGCGGGGAGATTGGTCAGATGCAGGAACATGGCGCCGCCCGGGTGTTCGTCTGCCCAGCCGAGCATAGCGGTCCAGAATGCGGCTTCATGCCCGCGTGCGACCAAGGGAGTGCCGCAGAAGGCATTGTGGTGCTGCCAATTGTGCAGATGCGGCAGCGGGTATCCGTAGTAGCGGGCGGAACGCGCCAGCGGCGTCAGGCCGAGCAATTTGCCCTGGCTACGATAAATGGCGATCCGGGCATTGCCTCCGCTGTCCAGATTAGCCAGCGCGGGCAGTAGGTTCCAGCTTTCGAAAAACGGATTTGGATCGCTCGCTTCCAGAGCGAGGGCATCCCATTGCGCGATAGCTTCAGGTTTATTGAAGGCACGCCAATCCAGCACGGAGACACCGTCAGGCTCACCTACGAGAGCCGAGGCCCTGAGCGGCTCGAAATAGCGCCCTTCTCGGAGCGGAAGGCTTGCCAACCGTTAACCCTCGCATCGCGCGGCAGATTGCACCGCTACCCCGCGAATAGCACTGCGATGCTGATGAAAAATTAACGCGTCCAAAGGGCGACAAAGATGAGGCGCGAATACCATCTGGTATCCGCGCCTCTGCTTGGCCCGTGGAAATGATCCTCAGGCGGTTTGGGTGGTGATCAAACCGGTGCCAGCGCTGCCAGCAGCAGCAGGGCAACGATGTTGGTGATCTTGATCATCGGGTTCACGGCCGGGCCTGCGGTGTCCTTGTAAGGATCGCCAACGGTATCGCCGGTCACCGCAGCCTTGTGCGCTTCGGAGCCTTTACCGCCGTGATTGCCGTCTTCGATGTATTTCTTGGCATTGTCCCATGCGCCGCCGCCGGCGGTCATGGACAGGGCCACGAAGATACCCGAAACGATCACACCCAGCAGCAAGGCGCCAAGGGCTGCAAAGCCATTTGCCTGGCCCGCAACCGCAGTGATCACGAAATATACCACAATCGGTGCCAGCACCGGCAACAGCGAGGGGATCACCATTTCCTTGATCGCGGCCTTGGTCACCAGATCCACCGTGCGGGCATAGTCGGGACGCGATGTCCCGGCCATGATGCCCGGATCAGCAGCGAACTGCGCGCGAACATCCTTCACCACATCGCCCGCCGCGCGGCCCACGGCAGTCATGCCCATCGCCCCGAACAGATACGGCAGCAATGCGCCCAGCAGCAGGCCCACGATCACATAGGGATTTTCCAGGCTGAAGCTGACTTGCATGTCAGGGAAAAATTCCTTGAGATCGGCCGTATAGGCGCTGAACAGCACCAATGCAGCCAGACCGGCGGAACCGATTGCATAGCCCTTGGTCACAGCCTTGGTGGTGTTGCCCACGGCATCCAGCGCATCGGTTTTTTCCCGCACGCTTTCATCCAGGTCGGCCATTTCCGCGATACCGCCCGCATTGTCGGTTACCGGCCCGTAAGCATCCAGCGCCACGACCATCCCGGCAAGCGCCAGCATGGCGGTTGCCCCGAAGGCAATACCCATCAAACCTGCAAGCTGATGGGTCACAATGATTGCAACCACGATCACCAGTGTTGGCAGTGCAGTCGATTCAAGGCTGATCGCCAGACCTTGAATAACGTTGGTACCATGGCCGGTTTCGGATGATTTCGCGATCGACCGCACCGGACGGAATTGAGTACCGGTGTAATATTCGGTGATCCAGATGATCAGGCCGGTAACTGCAAGGCCCACCATCATCGCCCAGAACAGCGACATTCCGCTGAAGGTCTGGCCATCTACGGTGTAGGTTGTGCCCATGCCGATGGCATAATCGGTCGCCCACCAGATCGCAGGAATCGACAGAACTGCCGTGGTGATGAAGCCTTTGTACAGCGCCCCCATGATGTTGTTCGAGGAACCGAGACGAACCATGTAGGTGCCGATGATCGAGGTGACGATACAGACACCGCCAACCAGCAGTGGCAGGCTCATCAATGCCAGCAGTTCTGCCTGCGCCAGATTGGTCAGCAGCAACGCGGTCAGCACCATGGTGGCACCAACGGTTACAACATATGTTTCGAACAAATCGGCAGCCATGCCCGCGCAATCGCCGACATTGTCACCGACGTTATCGGCGATGGTGGCGGGATTGCGTGGATCATCTTCTGGAATTCCTGCTTCCACCTTGCCCACCAGATCGGCGCCGACATCGGCTGCTTTGGTGAAGATGCCGCCGCCGAGACGGGCGAAGATCGAAATCAGTGAAGCGCCGAACGCAAGGCCGATCAGCGCGTCGATTACTTCACGTTTTTCCGTAGGCACGGTGAGGTCAAGCCCCATCGAGGCGGTCATGACATAGAAGAATACCGCAATCGCCAGCAGGGCGAGGCCCGCCACCAGCATGCCGGTGACAGCACCAGCGCGGAACGCCACGGTCAGGCCCGCTTGCAAACCCTTCTGCGCTGCGGCAGCAGTGCGTACATTCGACCGGACCGAGATGTTCATCCCGATGAAGCCCGCGACACCCGACAGGATCGACCCGACGATGAAGCCGGTTGCCGAAATGGGCCCGAGGAAAATGAACACGACAATCGCCACCACCACGCCAACCATGGCGATCGTGGTATATTGGCGCTTCAGATAGGCCTGTGCGCCCTCCTGAATTGCCCCGGCGATTTCCTGCATCTTGGCGTTGCCTGCATCAGCGCTTAGCACCTGACGGCTGGTGACAATGCCGTAAATAATGGCGAGCAGCCCCAGCCCGATAGATATAAGTACAAGATTCACGTGAATCCCCCTTCCCAGTGGATCGAATAGAAAGCGGCCTGTTTATCAAGGTCCGACTAGCGCCGTAGCTATAAGGGCGCGGCCAAGACGCGCAAGCCCCGTTAAGCTTTACCCTGTTGGCAAGCTGCAAACGGCTTATCGCGAATGGCGATATCCGAGGGTGTCTCCGGGATCGGGTGCAATTCCGTCAACCAGCAACCTGGCATCCATGCGCGCATGGACTTCACCGATTTTATGGACCGGGATCGGCCAAGAGGCATCAGCGGGGCCGGTGAACAGCAGCTGGTAGTCATCGCCCCAGCGCAGCGCATCTTCGCGGCGATTTTCCGGCGTTGCTATTGGCACGGCGGAGCTATCGATGGCGATGGTGACGTTGCTGGCACCCGCCATCCGGCTGGCATCGAGCAGCAGCCCGTCCGACACATCCATGATCGCGCTGACCAGCGGCGCCAGGGCGCGGCCCTGGGCCAGCAGCGGGACGGGGCGGCGATAGGCGGCGGTATCATGGTCCGGCCCGCCCCGCAGGCACTCGAAACCCAACATTGCCGCTCCGACCCGCCCGGTCAGATACACCGCGTCGCCCGGCATTGCGCCGGACCGGGACGGGGCCGGGGTATGGCTGGCGCGGCCGATCGCAGTCAGGCTGAAACAGCGCGGCCCGTTCGCCGATACAGTATCGCCGCCCAGCAGGGGGACGTCATATTCCGTCAGAACATCGGTCAGCCCGCTGATAAACTGCGCGTCATCCGCGCCGAGCATATGGGTGTAAAGCACGCCCAGCGGCTCCGCGCCCTTTGCGGCCAGGTCAGACAGATTGGTCGCGGCCAGTTTCCAGGCGACATCGGCCATGTCCTGTGCAGGCAGATAGTGGATGCCTTCGACCATGCTGTCCTGCGTCAGGATCAGAGTTTCAGAGCCGACTTCCAGCACTGCGGTATCATCCGCCAGGCCGCGCGCCGCCGGATGGGTTGCAAGCGCGCGCAGGGCAGCGATCAGTCCTTCCTCCCCCTCAAGGGAGGGGCGCGTCATGGACGGACGGCCTTTCCGACCGAATCCAGCACGCCATTGACGAATTTGGCTTCCTTCTCGTCGAAGAAAGCATGGGCAACATCGATATATTCGCTAATCACGATCTTTCTCGAAATATCGGCGCGGGCGAGCAATTCATATGTCCCGCAGCGCAGGATCTGGACCATCGTCTTGTCCAGCCGGTCCACTTTCCAGCCAGCGGCCAGTTTCG
>JAGXGU010000081.1 GCA_024636575.1 Altererythrobacter sp. | reverse complement strand
GCGGCTGTTCCAACCATCCTCGGCAAGGCGGATTTTCTCGGCAGCGGTTTCTGCCGTGAATGGGGGAAGCGGGGGACGGGACATGGCTTACTCCAGTAGTTACCAATAGGGGGCGGACGGCGTGTGGGGCGGTATCGCGCCGTCCGCAGTTCGAATCAGGCAATGCAGGCCGCGATGCGAAACTTTTTCAGGTCGGAAACGAATAGGGGCATCGGGAGTATCCAGTTGCTTACTGGGCCGTTCGGACCTGATGCCAGACTGTATGGCTATTATTCCTTTGTGGATGAACAGGGATAAAAAGGAAGATACTATTACGGGATTTGCAACAGTTGGCGGGCTCTACAAATCCAGGATGAGTGGTTCGGACGTTCCGGATTCACTGCCCGCTGGTACCGCTTGGCAGATCAGCGCCTCGTCACTTTCAGTCTGGAACGCGGGCTGCTCAGGGTAGGTCACGGCGCCCGCGATAATCCTGGTCTTGCAAGAACCACAATTGCCGCTCCGGCAACTTGACTCAGGAAAGAGCCCGCGCGCTTCGGCTAGTTCCAGCAGCGAACCGCTGCCGGGCGTCCAGCGCGCTTCCTTGCCGGACGCGGCATAGACGACGGAGACCGGCTGTGTCGCAGCGGGAGGCAATTGCGGCACTGTATCCTTTCCGGGCTGGCGTCTGAGCGAGGCGGGGCCGAAGGTTTCGGCATGAATACGCCTGTCAGCGATATTGAGACTGCGCAGACCATCATAGACCGCCTGCATGAAAGGCGGCGGACCGCACATGAGAAAATCATAATCGTCCAACGCGAGCGTGCTTCGAAGAAGATCCATGTCGATCCGGCCTTGCGCCTCATAGTCGATGCCGGGCCGGGCACCTGCGCTGTCTTCGAGCAGCCGAACAATGCGAACTGAACCATTGGCCTGTTCGGCCAAATTCCCTAGTTCCTGATCGAATGCGCGCTCTTCCATGCTGCGGGCTGCATAGAACAGGATCGTCGGCCGCACCCGGCGGGTCCGGAGGCCTTCATAGACAATTTGGCGCAGCATCGACAGGATTGGAGTGATCCCGACCCCGGCCGCCAACAGAACGGCTGGCCGCCGCTCTGCCGCGTCGATCGTGAAGCCACCCGCAGGCGCGCGCGCTTCGATGATGCTGCCAACTTCGATCTTGTCGTGCAGGTAGCTGGAAACCAGGCCTTCGCGCTTGACGCTGATCCTGTAGTTACCATCCGAGGGCGCTGAAGAAAGCGTATAGGTGCGGATCACGCAGCCTTCTTCACCGGATGGCTTGACCCGGATTGGCAGGTGCTGCCCTGCCAGATTAGGCACCAGACCCGCATCGTCGGCTGGCTCCAGGTGAAGCGAGCGGATCACACTGCTCTCGTCGACAATTCTCTTCACGCGCAGCCGGTGCCATGCCGATCTACGCGCGGTGGCCTTGCCGCGCAGCTCGGCCTGTTTCCAGTCGCCCGTCATCAGCGAATTTGGTGACCAGTCCACGAAATCAAACCGCGGGGGAAAGGCCGCCCTGCGTCGCACCAGCTTGCGCGGGGTAAAGGTCCACAGCCGCTCTGCACCCTGGAAGGCGGCGATATCGGGCGAATCTAGGACGACTTCGGCATCGCCGGTCAGTTGCAACATGTCGCCGCTTTCGAAATCCACGAAAACCAGCCCGGCCCCGGGGTTGCGCAAGAAATTGCCCAGCGTGTTGAAATGCAGATTTCCCGCAAAATCGGGGATTGTGAGTACCCCGTCGTCACCGATGCGGATAAAGCCCGGCTTGCCGCCGCGATGCGAGGCGTCGACCTGGCGGTGACCATCGTCGAGATCGATGGAAGAGGCGACAAAAAAGGTATCGGCCGCCAGGATGGCAGCGCGCGCCGCGTCGTCCAATTTGGCCAGATGTTCGGCAGGAAACGATGCGTTTGCGCCGCGTTCAACCGCATGCCAGTTACGGGCCTGGATATATTGCGGACAATTGCCAAAGCTGTGCTCGACCCGGACGGTAAATCCCGTTTCGGACCGCGCGTCAATCGTCCCGTTCATCCGGTTGCGGCGGCGGGTTTGCAGCTCAATACCGAGGATGCCGACGGCGTCGCCAGCCTCCAAACCCTTCATCGCGGGATCGGCGGTGTCAAGCGGCACAGCCAGCGTGAGATGCCGTGGATCGGGGGATCTGGCAAAGCCGGGTTCACCGGCCAATAGCGTCGCCCAGACATCCCCGGCCGGATCAACCGAGCCGACCACCAGAAACGGAAGCTGTTCGAAAAAGTCGCGGTGTTGGTCGATCATGTGATCACGGATCACGCGGCGGCCGAACATGTCCATCCGCTCCGCCACGCCAAGGCTGCGCTGAATTTCAATCTCGCCGCTGTGAAATGGCGAACCTGCGGGTGCTTCGTCGTTGCTATTCATGGCAAACCTCGCGTCGAAGGAAGGCGTTCAATATCGGTCAGACCTGGGGGCGGTGGAGCCAGGTCTGGTCGAGTTCCGGCACACGCATTTTGGCTCTGATATGCGCGGCGTTCTCGGGTGACGTGAGGTTGGCGAGCAACCTGAGGGCAACTTCGACGGCGGTCCCAGGCCCTGTCGAGCTGATCAGGCGTCCGTCTTCGACCACAGCTTGATCGACAAATTGCGCACCATACCCTTCCAGTTCCTCCTTCCGCTTGCCTCCCGTCTGGTGGTAGATCGTGGCCCGCCGTCCGTTGATCACGCCTGCAGCCCCGAGGGCAAGCGAAGCGGTGCAGACCGAGGCGACAGTGCGATCGCGCGCCGCGAAGCTACGGATCACATCAAGGAACGGCTCGGACAGGGCGTCATCATAATAGCCCGCGCCCGCAAAACCGCCTGGAATGGCAAGGGCATCAAAATCATCGGGATCGAGTTCTGAAACCAGCGCCTGAGGGATGACCGAAAAGCCAAAAGTTGCGCGAAGCGGAGACTTGAAGCCAGCCGACACCAGTTCCACCTGCTCAAGACCTTCGATGGCGGCCCATCCGAAAACATCGGTGAACCCAGCCGCCTCGAGCGGTTCGAAGCCGTCTGCAAGCAGCAAAAGCACTTTCTTGGTCATCGCCGAATTCCTCCTGAAACAATTGCTGCGCCTTCAACCCCAGGCTAAAAATAACCGCCCGGCTGCCCCGCTCGTGCAAGCAAGGCAGCCGGGCGTGGTGGTCAATCGGCAGCAGCCAGGCCGACGGGGGTTTGAACGAAGGGGACAAAGCCCGGCAGGCCTTCCACGCGCGTCAACCACGCAGCAACATTGGCGTAGGGCGCGAGATCGACGTTCCCTTCGGGAGCGCGGGCAATGTAGCTGTACAGCGCGACATCGGCGATTGTCGGGTGGTTTCCGCCGATGATCCATTGCCTGCCAGCCAGTTCATCGTCGATGTCCTTGATGACGGCGTGCGCGCGGCCGATCACTTCATCGGCATTGAAGCCAGCGCCAAATACGGTAATCAGCCGAGCAGCGGCGGGCCCGAAGGCGATTTGCCCGGCAGCGACCGAGAGCCAGCGCTGTACCGCAGCCGCACCGACCGGATCGGCGGGAAGCCATTCGGTATCGCCCAGCTTCTTGCTGAGATAGATCATGATCGCAGCGGAATCGGCGATCACGGTGCCCTCGTCATCGAGTACAGGCACCTGGCCGAACCGGTTGAGCGCCAGGAATTCCGGCGCCTTGTGCGCGCCCTTGGCAAGGTCAACTTCGACCAGTTCGTGCGGGGTCCCGGTCAGCGAAAGGAACAGCCGCGCACGATGTGCGTGACCGGACAGGGGGTGGTAGTAGAGTTTCATCACATAAGCTCCAAAGTGCATTTGCCGCAGCTGATAGGTGGACCGGGCCTCTTGCATTACCTATTTGGACCATCCACTTCGCGAACTGAACGCGGATAAAACTCAAAACACTATTCCGATTATCGGAATATTCTTGAAGAGGTTGACGATCCGGGCCACTGCACCCGGATCAAAGATTGCGGGATCCGATCATGGCCAAGCTCGAAGCGATGCAGACATTTGTCAAAGTGGCAGAAACCAGCAGTTTTGCAGAGGCGGCGCGGCAATTGCACATGAGCCCGCCAGCCGTGACCCGCGCCGTTTCGGCGCTTGAAGATCAGATCGGAACGCGCCTTTTCACCCGCACGACGCGTGTCGTAAGGCTGACCGAAGCGGGGAGCCGCTATTTCGAGGATTGCCGCAAGATTTTGGCTGACGTGGCAGAAGCAGAGGCTGCCGCATCGGGTTCTTACGTGCGCCCTACTGGCGTTCTGCATTTGACCGCATCTGTCCTGTTCGGCCAGCAATTCATGGTGCCAATCCTGACGGAATTCCTGGGCGAAAATCCGGATGTGACCATCAGGGCACTATTCGTCGATCGGGTCGTCAACATGGTGGATGAAGGCGTGGATGTTGCAATCCGGATCGGCCATTTGCCGGATTCAAGCCAGACCGCGATCCTGGTCGGCAAGGTCCGGCAAGTGGTCTGCGGCGCTCCGGCCTATTTCGCCGCGCAGGGCATTCCCCAGAAGCCTGCGGATCTGGCGCGCCACAGCATTACCACCGCCACAGGTTCCTTTGCTTCGCTAGGCTGGCGATTCGGACAGGACCAGAAGCAGAGAGTCCATGTGACCCCAAGGCTGTTCTGCAGTACCTACGACGCGGTTATTCGCGCCACCCTGGAAGGATGGGGATTGGCGCGGGTCCTTTCCTACCAGATCGGCGAGCATCTTGTGGCAGGCCGGTTGCAAACGGTGCTGGCTGACTTCGAACAAGAGCCATTGCCAATCCAGATCGTCCATCCGGAAGGCCGGCGCGCCTCTGCAAAGGTACGCGCCTTTATTGATCTTGCGGTCGATCGGTTGCGGGCCAACCGGTTGATCAATTAGGCCCGCTATCGGTCTAATTCACGGTATGGCTGGTGCAGCTTGCGAGCGGCGCCGGGCCGACCTTTCCAATTGTTTAACCATATTTTGCTACGTTGCTCGGAGAAATCGCAGAAAGCTTGCTATCCGGGGGTAGAGATGAAGGGCCAGCAAAAGATCGGGCAATGCCAATGTGACGTGCTGGATGAAACCCGGGGTACGCCGCGTTTCGATATCTCCGTGCAGGGCCGCTACCGTTCGGGCAATGGCCTTGCGCGCCATGTCCCGATCGTCGAAATTTCCGAGACCGGCTGCCGGTTCTATGACCGCTTTGGCCGCCTCACACCCGGTACGGAAATCAGTATCAAGATCGTAACCATCGGCCCGATCATCGCAACTGTTCGCTGGTGCAAGGATCATATCGCCGGTGTCGAGTTCGAACGCCCAATTTACGGCCCGGTATTCGAATTCATCCGCGACAAGCTGGCGCGCGCGGAGGAAGACGCGGAGGAAGACTAGCATCACAACCCGCTGCCGATTTGATCGCCAAAGACTGCCCTAACAGCCTTCCCTATTGCCGCCGGGCGAGCTATCGCGCCGCGATCAACAGGAGTGATCAATGGCGCGTTTTCTCATCGTCGAAGCCCGGTTTTACGACCACCTCAATGACATGCTGGTCGATGGCGCGCGTTCGGCCCTGGCTGCTGCGGGACATGATTCAGAAGTTCTGACCGTTCCCGGTGCGCTTGAAATCCCCGGCGCCATCACAATTGTGGCGGAAAGCAGCCAATATGACGGCTTCGTTGCCATCGGCGTGGTTATCCGCGGCGAGACATACCATTTCGAAATCGTCGCCGGGGAAAGCGCGCGTGCAATTATGGCCCTGACTATGGACGGGATCGCGATTGGCAATGGAATCATCACGGTCGAGAACGAGGAACAGGCCCTTGCCCGGGCGGACAAGACCCGCAAGGACAAGGGCGGCGAAGCGGCCAAGGCCGCTATCGCCATGTTCGAACTACAGCAGAAATATTCCTGATCCGGGTTTAACCGGCCAGCCGGCCGAAGCAGCCCTTCCCGGCGTAAACCGCGCTGGCGCCCAGTTCTTCCTCGATCCGGATCAGCTGGTTGTATTTTGCCAAGCGGTCCGACCGTGCCAGTGAACCGGTTTTGATCTGACCGCAATTGGTGGCAACCGCCAGGTCGGCGATGGTGGTATCTTCGGTCTCACCCGAACGATGCGACATCACCGTGGTATAGCCCGCACGGTGCGCCATATCGACAGCCTGCAGCGTTTCGCTCAGCGTGCCGAGCTGGTTGACTTTCACCAGCAGCGAATTGGCGAGGCCTTTTTCAATGCCCATCGCCAGCCGTTCCGGATTGGTTACGAACAGATCGTCGCCCACGAGCTGAACCTTGTCCCCGATGCTGTCGGTGAGCGCCTTCCAGCCAGCGAAATCATCTTCATCCATCCCGTCTTCGATCGAACGGATCGGATAATCCTCGCACAATTTGGCAAGGTAGGCGGCCATTTCATCTGGTGAAAGAGACTTGCCCTCGCCCGAAATCTCGTACCTGCCGTTTTTGAAGAATTCCGAAGCAGCACAATCCAGCGCCAGCACTACATCTGTGCCGGGCCTGAACCCGGCTTTTTCGATCGACGCCATGATGAAATCGAGTGCGTCGCGCGTGCTCGCCAGATCAGGGGCGAATCCGCCCTCGTCACCAACAGAAGTTGCCAGCCCCTTTTCAGACAGGCCTTTCTTCAGCGTGTGGAAGATTTCCGAACCCCAGCGCACGGCTTCGGCGATGCTGCCTGCACCCACGGGCATGACCATGAATTCCTGGATATCGATCGGATTGTCGGCATGTTCGCCGCCATTGATGATGTTCATCATCGGAACCGGCAGGACATGGGCCGATACCCCGCCGACATAGGCCCACAGCGGCATTCCGCGTGCGTTCGCAGCTGCCTTGGCAATCGCCATGCTGACGCCGAGAATTGCATTGGCGCCAAGCCGGGATTTGTTATCCGTCCCGTCCAGATCGATCATCGCCATGTCCAGGTCACGCTGGTCTTCGGCATCCAGGCCCAGCAGCATGTCGGCGATCTCTCCATTGACCGCGGCAGCCGCCTTGGTCACGCCCTTGCCCAGATAGCGCGCCGGATCGCCATCGCGCAGTTCGACTGCTTCATGTGCCCCGGTGGAAGCTCCGGATGGAACAGCGGCACGCCCGAAGCTGCCATCTTCCAGCAGGATATCAACTTCAACTGTCGGATTGCCCCGGCTGTCGAGAATTTCACGGCCATGAATGTCGATGATTGCGGTCATTTTGGGGCGTTGCTCCGGCTTGAACTGTTGTAATTGGCTAATACACCGCTTAGTTATTTAAAGTAACGGCGCAACAGCGCTTTATGCGCCGGAACAAAGGCGCGCAAGTTGCGTTGAAATATAGACGGTCCGAGCCATCTATCTGGCTCCGGATACGAATGATAGTTGAAGGCTTTGAGGGCAAAGGAAATTACAATGGCACAGGCCAACACTCCGAAGACGACCACCACCAAACGCAAGCCAGCCGCAGAAAAGACTGCGGCAAAGACAGCGGCTACCGGAAAGCAAGGCGGAGCAGCGGAAGCCAAGACCCGTTTCAATGCTGCGCTGGACGAAGCGAAAGCAGGCGCCGCAGCGCTCAAGGCAGAGGCTGCAAACCGCGCTACCACCTACCGCGAACAAGCCAGGACCAAATCGTCCGGCCTGGTCGGCGAAGCAAAGGAATATAGCGCGGAAGCCAAGGTCAAAGCCGCCGAACTGGCCGCCGAAGCCAAGGTGAAGGCTGCTGATCTGGCGCTTGAAGGCAAGAACAGGGCCAGCGAGACAATTTCATCGCTCGGCAGGATTGTGTCCGAAAACGCCGGGACAATCGACGAGAAGCTTGGTGCAAAATACGGCGATTACGCCCGCACTGCATCGCGCAGCCTGCAGGAAACCGCAGCAAAGCTGGACGCCAAGAGCGTGGACGAACTAGGCGAAGATGCCCGCGAAGCCGTCCGCAAAAGCCCGGCAGCAGCCGTTGGAATCGCCGCACTGGTCGGTTTCATGTTCGCGCGTCTGTTCCGCGGAAAGCGCGGCTGATTTTCGGTGCGATGCAGCCAGTCGCAGGCCAGCGGCTTGCACTGTGCGGCATCCCCGGGTTAGGGGCGGCTGATGCTGGATAACGGACTGTCAGACGGGCGTGATGACGATATGGAACAGCCGGAAAAGGAAAAAACCATCTCCGATGAATCCCTGTCGGAAGATATCGTCGCGCTGATTGATGACGGCAAGACTTATGTCGAGGCCGAAATCGCGTTCCAGAAGACCCGGCTCGCCTTTGCCGCCGATCGCGGAAAATCGGGCATGCTGTTCGGTATCTGCGCCTTTGCGGTGCTGCATCTTGCGCTCGTTGCCTTGGTAGTCGGCGCAATCTTTGCACTGACACCGCTGATCACGGCATTGGGCGCAACTGCATTGGTTGTCGGCATACTTTTGGTCACTGGAGCGGTTTTGGCCGTGAAAGCAAAAAACCGCTTTGCCCGACTGATCAATGCCTATGCAAAGGCAAAGAACTAATGCGCGATCTCGACCTGAAACTGAAGGAAGATCGTGCGCTGCGCGACGCGGCAAAGGCCCTGGTTACTGCGGATATCGCCATTTTGCGCGCCGATCTGGCGGGAAAAGGATTTGGCGAGAGAATCGTGGACCGAATTAACGAAGGCGCGGTCGATCTCTTCGAAGAAGCGGTTGAGCTCGCCGACAGCAATCGCGGGGCTCTGGCAACGTTGGTCGGGGCGGTGTTACTTTGGTTCGCGCGCAATCCGATCATCGCATTGTTCACAGACGACAGCGATGACGGTGACGAAATTGAAGAAGAAGTGCTGGACGAAG
>JAGXGU010000080.1 GCA_024636575.1 Altererythrobacter sp. | reverse complement strand
TAGCGCGTGGCTGCCCTATGTCGCCGGCATCTATATGTTGGGCCGGATTGCGCACGGTCTGGGCATGGATGATGGCGCGTTCGGTAAAGGCCGGATGATCGGCACATTGATAACAATGCTGACCCTGCTGGGATTGGCAATCGTAGCCGCGTTGATCGCCATGCGGGTGATGTAGCCATTCAACCCAGCGCGTAATCGCTGACAAACTGGTTGGTCTTACGTTCCTGGCCAAATGTGCTGGTTGGCCCATGGCCGGGAATGAAGGTCACATCGTTGCCCAGCGGCCACAGCTTCCCGGTGATCGCATCAAGCAAATCCTGATGGTTGCCCATCGGGAAATCGGTCCGTCCGATCGATCCCTGGAACAGGACATCACCGACAATCGCGAAGCGGCTTGGCTGGTGGTAGAACACCACATGGCCGGGCGTGTGGCCGGGGCAATGGATCACGTCCAGCGTCAGATCGCCCACGGTCACCGTGTCGCCATCTTTCAGCCAGCGGTCGGGCTCGAACACTTCGCCGTTGATGCCATATTTTCTGCCATCCTCATCCAGGCGCGCAATCCAGAAACGGTCTGCTTCGTGCGGGCCTTCGATCTTCAGGCCCAGTTCTTTCGCCAGCACGCCCGCTTCGCCGCAATGGTCGATATGGCCATGCGTCACCAGGATCTTTTCCAGCGTAACGCCCGATTTGGCTACCGCAGCCTTGAGCATATCCAGATCGCCGCCGGGATCGACCAGCGCGCCCTTCATGGTCTTGGTGCACCAGATCAGGCTGCAATTTTGCTGTAATGGCGTGACGGGCAGAATCGCCGCGCGCATCGGGGGCTGTTTGGCCTGGGCCGTGTTGGTTTGAGTCATGCCAGCGATCTGGCGTTTCTGCGGCGCGATTGCAACGGTGACTCAGCCCCGACGCCTAAAGCCGTCCGCTTTTCCACACCACCCGGCCGATGATCTCGACCTCGTTCGCGCAAACTTCGACCGGGGGATAGGCCATGTTCTGGCTCAACAGCGACAGCCTCCCTGCCCCCAGCGCCGCCACCCGCTTGACCACCAGCGTATCACCCAGCCGGACCACATGGACCCCGTCACGAAACGGGCGCGGAGCGCGGTCGACCAGGATTTCATCCCCGGCGCGCAGCAGCGGTTCCATCGAATCGCCTTCCACCCGGATTGCGGAAAGCTGCGCCGCCTCCAGCCCCTGTTCCCGCAGCCAGCGGCGGGAGAAGCCGAAATTGTCGAACGGCATTTCGGTGCTGGAAATGGCGCCCGGCCCGGCAGAAGCGCCCAATGGCAGACGCGGCACCCGGACCCATTCGTTATCCTGCGCCGAGAGCGGGAGTCTCACAGCTGGATTGTAGGAAATTTCCTCCGGCCCGCCAATTTCCGATTCGGGCACGCCGAAGAACTCCGCCAGTGTGCGGCGATCACCCTCCAGCAGCTTCTTCGGGCTGCCCTTGCGGATAAATTGTTGTAAATAAGTCCCATTTCTACCGATCAGGCGGGACAGGGCAGACAGGCTGGCGTTCCGCTCCAGCGAAAGTTCCAGCAGTCGCTGGCGCGGGTCAGAACCAATATTTCCATGGGGTCGCATCATTTTTCCTACCTATACGATGTATTTTTCCTAGACAAGTAGGATTTGAAGGGCAACGACTCAGCTGTTGGCCGAATCGCCAACATTTCAACAGGATGCTGCTTAACGGACTGTCCATTAGCATCTTTGCCACCGACCAATGAGGGTCGCATGCTCATTCGAAGAATCGAAAAATTCCTACGCCAGACCGATATGGCAGCCACCAAATTTGGTCGCCTCGCCGCACAGGATCCGCGCTTTGTGCTTGATCTGCGAAACGGGCGGACACCGCGGACCCGGACGGAAAGGCGCGTCGAACAATTCATTGCGGCCTATCAGGAGAATGCGCATGTCGGTTGAAACCGCGATTGAATGCCGTGTCACACGCAAAACCCGCCGCGGCCCGGCCGAAAAATTGCGGGAGGCATTGTCAGCGCTGGCCGATGGCAAGGCGCAGATCCTGAATCATTCCGAACGGGCCTGGGCCAGCATCACCTTTTCCGGCGCGCGCCACTCCATCGTGCTCGCCTTCGAAGGGATCGACGCAGCCAAGGCCGGGGAGCATTTCATCGCGGAATTGCCGGACCATGAATTCGCCATTCCCGGCCAGTTGGTGGCGGACGCGACCATCCTGTCGGTCGATCACACCATGCTGCCCGATGTACGGCTGGTGGTGAAGGCCGAAATGCTGCTGCTGCAGGATGCGTGAAGGTTTGACAACGCCATGATTTCGTGCCGATATCACGCGAAAATGGAGAGAAAGTGGATGCGTGTTTCAATACTCGGACTGATAGCTTCGGTCCTTACGGTCCAACTGGCAACGTCGGCTGCCGCACAGGACCTCGAGTCCCAGGAAATCATGGTGACCGCTTCGCGCATCGCCTTCGAGGAAGACGAGTACGAGGCATATAACAACGAAAGGCCCGCTGTCGGCCTGCGCCGCACCGCCGACTTTCTGGTGCAGAAGGTTACCATCAGTGGCGACACGCGGGATCCCAAGCAGCGGGCTAGTGAAATTCGCACGATGCTGAATGAAGCTGTGAAGCGCGCTGGCATCGCGGGGGTCGAGCTGGCCTTTGGCGAATACATCCTGACCCCGCTGTCTATTGCGAATGTGGACGAGCTTACCCTCATGAATGACAACCGGCCGGACAGCCAGCGGGTGTCGTTTCTGGTCAAGGCCAGGCTGTCGGACGCGCAAAGCGGAATCGCAGCGCAAAAGCGGATTGCAGATTACATCGAAAGCGTGCCGGAAAACGGGCGGGCGCAAATGGACGGTTCGGGCGATGCCAGCCTCTCGGTGGTCGGACCCGACAGCTTCCGTCTGCAGATCACTGCCGCAATTGCGGAGGACGCGAGCCGCCTGACGACGCAAATGGGCGAAAATTACGCGGTCGAGGTCGAGGGACTGAACAAACCAGTCCAATGGGCCCGCTCCGGCCCGTCGGAAGTGTTCCTGTTTATCCCTTACAAGCTGACGGTCTTGCCGCGGCCCTGACCCGGCTGCGCGAACTGGTCACCCCGCACTTTCCCGCCGGATTACCAGATTGCGGATTTCGCTCATGTCTTCCATCGCGAAGCGGATGCCTTCGCGGCCGAGGCCGGAATCTTTCACCCCGCCATAGGGCATGTTGTCGACCCGGTAACTGGAGACATCGTTAACCACCACGCCGCCGACATCCAGCACGTCCCATGCGTCGAGCACCTGATGGATGTCGCGGGTGAAGATGCCCGCCTGAAGGCCGAACTTGCTGTCGTTCACCTGTTCCAGGGCTTCGCCGAAATCGGAGAATTTCGAGAGGTTGGCAAGCGGGCCGAAGGCTTCCTCGCGGCTCGCGTCGCAATCGCGCGGCACATCTTCGAGCAGGGTCGCCTCCAGCATGTTGCCGTCCCGCTCGCCGCCGCACAGCAGCGTGGCCCCGGCGGACACCGCGTCGTCAATCCAGCCTTTCAGGCGGGTGGCCTCCCTCTCCGAAATCATCGGGCCGATGAAGGTGTCGCGGTGCTTGGGATCGCCTGACACGAGGGTCTTCGTTTTGGCGACCAGCATATCCTTGAAGCGGTCGTAGATCGTATCGTGGATGATGATCCGCTGCACCCCGATGCAGCTTTGGCCGGACTGGTAAAACGCACCGAAGATGATCCGCTCCAGCGCGTGGTCCAGGTCGGCGTCCTTGTCCACGATCACCGCCGCATTGCCGCCGAGTTCCAGCACGACCTTCTTCTTGCCCGCTTTCGCCTTCAATTCCCAGCCGACGCCGGGCGATCCGGTGAAGCTCAAGAGTTTCAGCCGTTCGTCCGTGGTGAACAGATCGGCCCCGTCGCGGCTGGCGGGCAGGATCGAAAACGCGCCATCGGGCAACACGTCGCATTCGGCCAGCACCTCGCCCATGATGATCGCGCCCAGCGGCGTCAAGCTGGCCGGTTTCATCACGAAGGGGCAGCCCATCGCAATTGCCGGCGCGATCTTGTGCGCCGCCAGGTTAAGCGGAAAATTGAACGGCGCAATGAAACTGCAGGGCCCGATCGGCACCCGTTTCCACATCCCCATATAGCCCTTGGCCCGCGCCGAGATGTCCAGTGGCTGCACCTCGCCATAATTGCGCGTCGCTTCTTCGGCGGCAATCCGGAACGTGTCGATCAGCCTTGTAACTTCGCCCTCGGCATCCTTGATCGGTTTGCCCGCCTCGACACATAGCGAATAAGCGAGCTCGTCGAACCGTTCCTTGAAACGGCTTACGCAGTGGTTCAGCACATCCTGCTTTTCATAGCTGGCGAGCCGCGCCATCGGCTCTGCCGCCGCAGCAGCGCCTGCAATTGCCTGATCGATGATATCGGGCGTCGCCAGTGCGGTGCGGAACGCGACCTCGCCCGTGAATTTGTCCCGCACTTCCAGATCGGTGTTGGGCTGCACCGGTTTGTTGTTGAGGTACAGCGGGTAGATGTCTTTCAGTTTCACCATGGTAATCTCCGTTACCCGAACAAGCTCAGAGTTTGGCGGAAAGTTCCTTGATGTCGTGGTTCAGGATCTGGTCGTTCTCGGTATAATCCACCGGACAATCGATCAGATGGACCCCCGGCGTATCGCGGCAATGGGCCAGCACTTCCTTCAGATGCGCCGCGCTTTCCACCCGGTGGCCGTTCGCCCCGTAGCTTTCGGCATATTTGACAAAATCGGGGTTGCCATAGGTCAGCCCGAAATCCGCAAAACCCATGTTGGCCTGTTTCCAGCGGATCATGCCGTAACTGTCATCGCGCAGGATCAGCACGGTCATGTTCAGCCCCAGCCGGACGGCGGTTTCCATTTCCTGGCTGTTCATCATGAAGCCGCCATCGCCGCAGATCGCCATCACTTTTCGGTTCGGATAGATCATCGCGCTCATCATTGCAGACGGCAGACCCGCCCCCATCGTGGCCAGCGCATTGTCGAGCAGCACGGTGTTGGGCAGATAGGCGGTGTACCCACGCGCATACCAGATTTTATACACCCCGTTGTCGAGGCAGATGATCGCGTCTTCCGGCATGGCTTCGCGCGTGGCGGCCACCAGATGCGGCGGGAAGATCGGGAAGCGCGTATCGCCTGCGAGCCCTGAAGTATGCGCCACTTCGGCCTTGCGATATTCCAGCATGTGATCGAATTTCCACCGGCCCGACGGGACGATGTCTTCCTTGATCTGCCAGATCGCATTGGCAATATCGCCGATCACTTCGATCTGCGGGAAATAGACCGGATCAACCTCTGCCGTGCGGGTGGACAGATGGATCACCGTGACCCCGTCATGCTTCATGAAAAAGGGCGGCTTTTCGATCACGTCGTGCCCGAAATTCACGATGCAATCGGCATCCTCGATAGCCCGGTGGCAAAAATCGCCGGACGACAGCGCAGCACAGCCAAGGAACAGCGGATGGCGTTCATCGATCACGCCTTTGCCCATCTGGGTGGTGACGAAGGGAATACCGGTCTTTGCAATGAACTGGTTGAGCATCCGCCCGGTCATCTTGCGGTTCGCGCCCGCACCGATCACCAGCACAGGTGCCTTGGCAGCCTCGATTGCCTTGACCGCCTGACGCACGGCCTTCACCTCTGCCGACGGGCGCCGCGCGATGGATTTGGGGATCGGCCTGGAATCGGTCTTTTCCTCGGCAATATCTTCCGGCAGTTCGAGGTGCACCGCGCCGGGCTTTTCCTCCTCGGCCAGGCGAAACGCCTCACGCACCCGGCTGGGAATATTGTCGCCCGCTGCCAGCTGATGGGCATATTTGGTAATCGGCCCCATCATCGCGACCACGTCGAGAATCTGGAACCGGCCCTGTTTCGATTTCTTGATCGGTTTCTGGCCGGTGATCATCATCATCGGCATCCCGCCCAGTTGCGCATAGGCCGCCGCAGTCACGAAATTGGTCGCCCCGGGGCCCAGCGTCGCCAGGCATACTCCGGTCCTGCCGGTGTGGCGGCCATAGGTTGCGGCCATGAAGCCCGCGCCCTGTTCGTGCCGGGTCAGGATCAGCTTGATGGTTTCGGAACGCGATAGCGAATCCAGGAAATCCAGGTTTTCTTCCCCGGGAACCCCGAAGATATATTCGACGCCTTCTGCCTCCAGACATTGAATGAACAATTCCGAAGCTTTGATCTTGTCGGCCAACGCGTATCTCCCCCAGCGTCAGCATTCCGGATCGGATGCCGACAGATGAATTTTGTGCGACCGCCAGCAAAATCGAGGCTCTACGGCCTCCTTTGCCCCTACGGATTACGCGTAACAAAGGCAGGGCCGGGTGTCACCGGCCAAATGCGGTTTATTTCCGGCTGGATAGCCTCTCAGTAACCCAATGCCGGATCGAAACGCGGTTCCAGCGGCTCCCCTCGGTGATACCGGCCCAGATTTTCCAGGAACCGCTCTGCCGATCGGGCGAACATCTTGTCCTGTGCGCGGCCCGACAGATGCATGGTGATATGCGCGTTATCCAGCGTCCACAGCACGTGATCGGCGGGCAGCGGTTCGGGATCGGTCACATCCAGCAGCGCGGCGGCAATCGACTTGTCCTGCAGCGCGGTAACCAGCGCCGTCTGATCCACCACCGTGCCGCGCGCGATGTTCACCAGCACGGCGCTGTGTTTCATCGCGGCCAATTCTGCCGCGCCGATCATGCCATCGGTTTCCGGCGTGGCCGGCACCGCGAGCACCACCCAGTCGAACTCGCCCAGCCGTTCGCGCCATTCGTCTGGCCCGAGTGTGCCGTCCGCCCCGCCGGAACGGCGCACCACGGTCACTTCCACATCGAACGCCTTTAGCCGGGTCTCGATCAATTTGCCGATCGCGCCATAACCCAGCAGCAGCGCCTTGCTGCCGGCCAGCTCGATCTTGCCCGGCGAATCCAGCAGCCATTCCCGCCGGTCCTGCGCCCGCACGACATCGCGGTAGCCCTTGGCATAGGTCAGCATCATCATCACGGTGTATTCCGCGATGGTGATGGCATTAATGCCATCACCATCGCGGAATACACCGTGATGATGATGCTGACCTATGCCAAGGGCTACCGCGATGTCGT
>JAGXGU010000079.1 GCA_024636575.1 Altererythrobacter sp. | reverse complement strand
CGACATTTCATGCGGCGCGGTTTCGGCGAATCGTTCGCGAATAATTTGCTGCAACTGGTTGGTGGCAAATTCGCTGGTGTCGATGATCGCATCGGCCCAGCGCCGCAATGGTTCCAGCAAATCGCGTTCCGCCTCGATTCCGGTATGGACCGGCCGGCCATGTGCCATCGGATGTCGGCGGCGCGTTTCGTTATAGCGCCGTTCCAGCTCGCCGTTGCTGCAGTCCAGAAACAGGGTAGTGATCACCAGATCCTTGCGCCTGCCAAGCGCCCTTACCTCGTCGATAATTTCGGGCGGATTGAACCCGCGAGTGCGCGAATCGAAACCAATGGCAAGCGGGGGGCGGGGGCCGTCCTGATCGGGTTTCAGGATCAGCCGACCGAGCAAGCGGATCGGGAAATTGTCGATTGCTTCCCAGCCCAGATCCTCCAGCACGCGCAGCGCAGTTGTCTTGCCTGCACCGGACAGGCCGGTGACAAGCAGAATATGCTGCCGCGTATCGTGTTTGGAAGAGGCCGAATCGACGGACATTAACGCGCGGTGTGGCCCTATTTATGCCCTATGGGAAGGGTGGATTCGACGCCGTGCTCTTGCGCCGCAAGTGGCAGGCCGTGCAGGGCCAGTGCATATTCCGCGCGAATGGCCGCGGCTGCGCCCCTTGCGTAAAAATAGAGGGTGGGTATCGGCACACCCTCCAGCTCGATTTTCTCTACAATTTCAACAAATCGAGGAGCATCTTCCGACAAAACAAGCCGGAGCGACACTGGCGCATCGATCGTGGGTAGCTGGATGACACCCACGTTGCGGATTTCCAGTTTTCCGGAGATATTAGCGGGCGGGCTTGCCCATAGCCGACCGTCCCGGACGGTCAGACCGACCCCGTCATCGCCGACCAGTTGGCCGCCGCGATCCAGCAGCATCAACGCCAGACTGGTTTTGCCGCAGCCTGGCGGTCCTTCGATCAATATTCCGCGCCCACCGATGGAAACGCATCCCGCCTGACGAAGGACCGGGGCGCGCTGTGCCGGATTGGTCATGATCAGTGACGAACCAGTTCAGGCAGCCGTAGCACCAGGCAGGCACCATCGCCGCCTTCTTCCCGGCCTTGCGCTATCAAAGATCCGTCATGCGCCTCCGCAATTGTCCGCGCGATGGCCAATCCCAGCCCGCTGTGGTCTCCGAATGCCTCTGCATCGGGGCGCAGGGAGTGGAACCGCTGAAATACTTTTTCGCGCGCATCTTCGGGAATGCCCGGGCCATTGTCACAAACATTGAGGCACACCAGATCATGATCATGGCTGATCGTAACCGAAATGGTTTCGCCCGGCGGTGAAAAGGAAACGGCATTGTCGAGCAGGTTTTCGATCACCCGCTCCAGCCGCGTAGGGACACCCCACACCCAGGCACCGCTCATGGGCGTCTTCAGTTCAATCTCTCGGCCCTCGTTTTCGCCCCTGCTTTCGCGGGAATTGATTATGGCTGCTGTCAACCGCGCCAGATCCATCTCTTCGAAAACGGCGCGCGACAATTCGGCATCGATCCGGCTGGCATCGGCGATTTCGGTTACCAGCCGGTCGATCCGCCGGACATCATGCGATGCAATATCAGTCAGCTGACGGCGCAATTCCGGATCTTCGACCCGGGCCAGCGATTCGATCGCGCTGCGCAGGCTGGCCAGTGGATTCTTGATTTCATGGGCCACGTCAGCGGCGAAATGATCCACCGCGTCGATCCGCTGCCGAAGTGCGTTGGTCATGTCGGAAATCGCACGGGCGAGCAATCCGATCTCGTCATGTCGCTGAGGCAGCCGCGGCACCTCTACCTGCCGGTCCCGGCCAAGGCGGACGCGGATTGCCGCCTTCGCCAGCAATTGTAGCGGCCGCACGATAGTGCGCGCCATGAACAGTGAAAGCGCAATCGAGACCAGCAATGCCAGAAACACCGCGCTGACCAGGGTCGACCGTGCGCTGCGCACCGATTCAGTGATGTCGACCGCGTTGCGGGTAGTCAGAAGCGTCGAACCCTTGAGCCCGACCGGCACCGCAGCATTGATCACCGGGGTCCCGTCAGGCGCATCGCGAAGCTGGATTTGCGATAGCCCCTGTGCGCGGGCACGGGCCAGTTCCGGCCAGGAATCGGCGCGCGCCTCTGCCGGTTCAACGTAATCCGGGATGGGGTCCGCACCGACGATAGTGTCCACCGCGCGGTCCAGCATCCGGGCAAAATCCTGATCCCACGGTTCTGCCACCGGGTCATCGAAGGTGAATGCAGGGGTATCGAGCGCAAAACTGTCGGCCCATAACATACCTTCGGCATCGAACATGCGCAGCCGCATGCGTTGTTCTTTGCCGATCTGGATCAGCAACGCTTCCTGACGTTGGCGGGTGGCGCCGGCCAATGCCTCAGCCGTGATCTGGGCCTCGATCCGCGCCAGTTTGTAGCGTTCGTCGAGCAATTGCTTGCGGTAGCCATCAAGGTAGAAAATACCGCCGCCGAGCAAAGCCAGGGGCAGGACGTTCACCGCCAGAATGCGGGAAGTGAGCGACAAGCGGTTGGACCAGCCGAACCGCGCGAACCGCGAATCCAGCCGCGAGTCCGGCCGCGAATTAAAACGGGTGGTGATCGTGTCTTCAGCCATCGGTAAAGCTGTAGCCTGCCCCGTAAAGCGTTTCGATTGCGGTGAAATCCCCGTCCACGGCGCGGAATTTGCGCCGCATGCGCTTGATATGGCTGTCCACTGTCCGGTCATCCACGAACATATCTTCGGTATAGGCCGCGTCCATCAATTGGTTGCGCGATTTGATGACGCCAGGGCGCACCGCCAGCGCTTCAAGAATGAGAAATTCGGTCACGGTCAGGGAAACCGGGCTGCCGTCCCAGGTCACATGGTGGCGGGCCGGATCCATCAGCAACTTGCCGCGCGCCAGCGTGCCGACGGGATCTTCCTTGTCGGTAATCTTATCAGGGTCGGCATCGTCGGCAAGGGCGGCGCTGCGGCGCAGGATCGCCCTGATCCGCACCAGAAGCAGGCGCAAGCTGAAAGGTTTGGCGATATAATCGTCCGCACCCTGTTCCAGCCCTGCTTCTTCGTCCTGTTCATCATCCTTGCTGGTCAGGAAAATAACCGGGAGAGCGGAATGCTTGCGCAATTCCCGCAGCAATTGCATCCCGTCCATGCGCGGCATCTTGATGTCGAACACGGCCAGATCGGGCGGGTTATCAAGCAACGCCTTCAGCGCAGCTTCGCCATCCGAATACAGCCGCGTCCCGTAACCTTCTGCCTGGAGCGCAATGGACACGGTTGTCAAAATATTGCGGTCGTCATCGACCAGCGCGATTACCTTTTGCCCGGAATCCTGGCGGGTGTTCTCAGTGTCCGGGGGCCGCATTTCTGATTGCACCATAATTTCTTCGCCTGATCGATCCTGACTTAGAACCGGCTGCGTTTAATCTGACGCACGTCGCCCGCTCTAATTCTCTGTTGTGGCATCGTAAAAATCTGAAAACCGGTTCCCACTTTTCAGCACGATGCTCTAGTGACCGACACGACTAAACGCTTCGGTGCAATGAGACAACGAATTGGCTGGTATCAAGATAAGTTTGGCAGGGGAATGGCCTGCGCAGTTTGACGGAATCGGGTTGGCCAAGTAGGGGGCGCGCTTCCGCTGCATTCGTATGCAGGCGACTCGGATATGGGATTCCGGCTATATGCCAAAGCCACTATCCGGCCTGATCAGGAGAATATCGTGTCCACGCCACTTTCCCATACGCTGAGCAATCAGGGCATTGCCACCAATGCTGCGATACACCCCAATTGCGGGACAGAGGAACTGGTCGCACAGGCGCTGGCGCGGGGCGAAGGCAAGCTTGCCAGGCACGGCCCGCTGGTGGTGGAAACGGGCGCACACACCGGGCGTTCGGCGAAAGACAAGTTCATCGTCCGCGATGAAACGACCGAGGACACCGTGTGGTGGGGCAAGGTCAATGCATCCATGACGCCGGAGCATTTCGCCAATCTGAAGCAGGATTTCTTCACTGCGCTGGGCGCGAAGGATGATCTTTTCGTGGCTGATCTGTTCGGCGGTTCGCAGCCGGAACACCGCGTGAAGGTGCGGGTGATCAACGAATTGGCGTGGCACAATCTGTTCATCCGCACCCTGCTCGTCCGCCCGACGGAGCAGGAGCTGGAAGGGTTCCTCCCCGAATATACCATTATCGACTTGCCCAGTTTCCGCGCCGATCCAGCGCGGCATGGCTGCCGCAGCGAGACGGTGATCGCGGTCAATCTGACTGAAAAGCTGATCCTGATCGGCGGCACCAAATATGCCGGCGAAATGAAGAAAAGCGTGTTCGGCATTCTCAATTACCTGCTGCCTGCCAAGGGCGTGATGCCGATGCATTGTTCAGCCAATATCGGGCCGGACGGCAAGACCGCGATTTTCTTCGGCCTGTCCGGCACTGGCAAGACCACATTGTCCGCCGACGCCAGCCGCACATTGATCGGCGATGATGAACATGGCTGGTCCGATACCGCCGTGTTCAATTTCGAAGGCGGCTGTTACGCCAAGATGATCCGCCTGTCCGCAGATGCCGAACCGGAAATCCACGCCACCACCCGGATGCACGGCACCGTGCTGGAAAATGTGGTTATGGACGAAAACGGCGAGCTTGATCTCGACGATAATTCACTCGCGGAAAACACCCGTGCCGCCTATCCGCTGTCGGCGATTCCCAACGCCTCCGCAGACAATCTCGGCCCGGTGCCGTCCAATGTGATCATGCTGACCGCCGATGCATTCGGGGTTTTGCCGCCGATTGCCCGGCTGACACCGGATCAGGCGATGTATCACTTCCTGTCTGGTTACACCGCCAAGGTGGCGGGCACCGAAATCGGGGTGACCGAGCCGGAAGCGACCTTCAGCACTTGCTTCGGCGCGCCGTTCATGCCGCGCCACCCCAGTGTTTACGGCAATCTGCTGAAGAAACGGATTGCGGAAGGCGGCGCGCAATGCTGGCTGGTCAATACCGGCTGGACCGGGGGCAAATATGGCACCGGCAACCGGATGCCGATCAAGGCCACCCGCGCGCTTCTGAACGCGGCGCTGGATGGTTCGCTGAATGATGCCGAATTCCGCAAGGATCCCAATTTCGGCTTTGACGTTCCGGTTGCGGTGGAGGGCGTCGACAGCGCAATCCTCGATCCGCGTTCGACCTGGGCAGACAAGGAAGAATTTGACCGCACCGCGCAGAAGCTGGTGCGTCTGTTCATCGAAAATTTTGCCGAATTCGAAGCCCATGTGGACGAAGGCGTCCGCCGCGCTGCCCCGCACGGGGAAATCCAGGCGGCCTGATCCTGTGCCCACCTGAGCAAACAGTTACATGCCCGTAAATGCGGGATGGAGAGGGAGGTCCTCTTCCCTTCACCGGGAAGAGGGCCTTTTCCTTTGGCGGGCCAGGGCGCATTATCCTGCCGAATCAATCGATGGAGATTTTGCGATGAGCCTGTTCGACACGATTATGGACGCGGCTGGCGACCACCCCACCGTTGCCAATATGGCGGAAAAGCTGGGCATCGATGCAGCGACAGCCGAAAAAGCGATTGCAGCGCTGGGCAAAAGCCACACCGAAGATGGCGATACAGTGGAACTGGCGGCGGCGAAGACCGGCCTCGATACCGGGATGCTCGGCACCATCGTCGATCAATTGGGCGGCGAAGGATCGCTGACCAAATTCAACCAGATATTGAACGAACATCCGCAGGCCAAGGGGCTGCTGAACATGCTCGACCGCGACGGCGACGGCAATCCGCTCAACGACATCGCCGGCATGGCATCGGGCCTGTTCGGCAAGAAATAGCGGTGCGCGCAAGGGCGGCCGTCAATGGGCCGCCCCCTTTGCACCGCCACAGCGGAGATGGCGCGTTGGGAATTAAGTGTTGTGTCCCCGGAATTCGTGTCCCCGGAATTCCCCGGAATTCAGCGCACGCCGATTGCCGCGCTGGGTGACGTGATAAGGAATGCCGGGCATGACCAGAAGGGGAAGGCGGCTCATCCGGAACGATTGACACAATTAGTGGATTTAGTAAACTGGCACCGTAATTCCGTAATTTGGCACCGTAATTTGGCACCGTAATTTTGCGCCAAATGTTCTGACGACGGACAAGGAAGCTATTATGAGAAAATACATTGTTTTTGGTGCTATTTTAGCGCTAGCTAGTCCCGTTCATGCACAAAATACTCTGCCCGCTAATATTGCCGATGATCTTTACATCACTCTAGCCGAAATTCGGGCAAATAGCTTGGATATATTTCTGTTTTTCTCTGGACCAGATGGTGGGCCAATTTCGAAGCAGGAATTTGTCACAACCAATTTGCCCGACGGCGTCGTCGAAAAGCAGCTCGAACGCCCTCTACTTGAGCGGCTATTCGGGCTGCTCGACGCGAACTCGAACGGTGAACTGTCACTGCTCGAATGGAAAAGTGGTATTGATCGAGACCTCAAATTCGCCGATCAAAACAATGACGGTCGTATAACCCTTAAGGAATTGTCCACTGCGCGCGAAAATATGAATTTTGGTGATGCGATTGAGATGATCTTTTGAGCCGCAAGCGCTGTACACGAGAAACGGGCTGGAAGTATTATCGCTCCAGCACCCGATAGACAGACATTCGACTGATCCCAAGCTTCCTCGCAATTGAGGTCGGCCCCTCGCCGGATTCATGCAGGTTGGACTTGTACCGGTTTTGCGCCGGTCACTTGAGAGTTTAACACTCGGTCAAGGAGACCGACGAGATGAAGAAGCATACAGAAGAGTTCAAGCAGCAAGCGGTTTCGCCCGCGAATGCTCACTATTGGGTCGGTTCCTGCCGGTCTGCTTTTAGGTCGAGCTCTAGGTGGCTGGAACGGCAAGAACTGGGTGGATAGGCGTAAGGGCTTCACCTCCGCAATGCTGCACGCTGGCCACCGCATAGTCAGCCCCACTGTCACCGCCACATCCAATTAGGAACAGGGCGCCAATGAGGCCGATGTAATTCTTCATAGCCTGACTATGATGTTGCAACGGAACGGCTGCAAGTGAATAGCAGCAACTCTTAACGAAGACTCTTTTGGTGTCCGCCACTGCGTCGCCACCTGAACGACAGCATTTCTGAAAGACTAAAGTGTTGCGATGACCGGTTGAACCCACCGGCTGATTGCAGACTGCGCTGCGAGCAGAGCCACATATTCTGAAGCCGGAACACTCGCTCTCGACACTCATTTCAGCTACGCTGATAGCCACGTGCGCTCAGAGCGGGGCCACCGGGACGACGAATGCTCGAGGAACCGGGCGGACTCGCCGTTCGTTTCTCCACCAAGGAGAAAAAAGATGGCGAAGAACACCGGCAAAAACCACCGCATTGGCTCGATTGATGCCCGAACCCAGATTAAGAATCCAAAAACCGACCTGTGGACCAAGCGCTCGCGCAAAGATGGCGGTAAGTTCATGGACGT
>JAGXGU010000078.1 GCA_024636575.1 Altererythrobacter sp. | reverse complement strand
GCTTTCAACCAGTCTTCGGGCACGTCGACCGGGTTCTGGCCGTAATCGGTCAGGATGCCCTTGAAAACCTTGTTGAACACCTGATCGAACCGGTCGAGCAGGCCTTCGTCCTTCACGAAAGTGGCGCGGCTTAGGTAATAGAATGCCTCGGGCGTCTGCTCGATTACACCCTTGTCCAGCGCTTCCAGCAGGGTCAGATGTTCCTTGAAGGAAACCTTGATTCCGGCGGCACGCAATTCATCCATGAAATCGAAAAACATGGGCGTCCTCTAACCTGCCTCCGGCTGCGGCGCCAGAGGTCTGTTGACTGCCAATCTGGAATCGCCAGACTGGCGCAACAATTTTGCGTTCCCAAACTATCTTAATCCGATCGTAACGATGTTCCGGCTACGCGGTGTTCAACCAAGATTAGGGGCCGCGATCAATGAAGCACGAATCTTTCGAAAATGTCGTTCCGGGTTCGATCGACCTGATACCGGCAAGCTGCGGCGAAGTTACCGTGGGCTGTTCCGATGTCGCCGGGATTGTCCAGTCGGTGATCCAGTCGTCGGAAAAACTGCGGGCGGAACATGGCGCGCTGCAAGGCACCGTGGCCGAACTTGAGGCGGACCAGCGCAAGGTCTCCGAAGCCAGCGACGAAGCCCGCCTGTTGTCCGAACGCGCGATCGAGCGGCTGGGGCAGGGGACGGAGATGATCCAGACCTCGCTTGGCCGCATTTCCGACCTGCTCGACCTGGTTGATACGCTGTCCCAGCATGTCACCGGCTTTGCCGCCGCGATGGAACAGGTCCGGCGCTGTTCGCAGGACATTGACCAGATTGCCGAAACCACCAATATTCTCGCGCTCAACGCCACCATCGAAGCCATGCGGGCTGGCGATGCCGGACGCACTTTTGCGGTAGTCGCCAGCGAGGTCAAAGGTCTGGCCAACGATACCCGCAAGGCTACGGAAGAAATCGGCCGGACCATCGACACGCTGGGGGGCGAGGCGGAACGCGTCATCGCCCAGATCGAAAGCGGTGCCGAGGCAAGCCGGGAGGCCAAGAACTCCGTCGTCCAGATCGAGCAGACCATCAACGGGGTCGCCGAACTGGTCGAGGAAGTGGACCGCCAGAACGACCAGATCGCACGTTCCACCAGCACCATCAGCGGCCATGTTCACCGTGTGCAGGATGTGCTGGACAGCTTTGATGCCGCTGCCCGTCAGAACGAAAGCAAGCTGGAGACCGCGCATAGCCGGATGAACGATCTGGAATTGACTGCCAGTGAAATGTTCGACGGCATCGTCAAGGCCGGGCTTTCACCGAAAGACAGCGAGATGGTGAAACGCGCGCAATCGGTGGCTCAGGAAATCATCGGGCGCGCAGAGGCCGGCCTGGCAGACGGAACCCTGTCAGTCGATGCCTTGTTCGACCAGAATTACCAGAGTGTCGCGGGCAGCAATCCGCCGCGCTACCGGACTGGATTGAGTGATTGGGCCGACCAGAACTGGCGCCCGGTACTGGACCGTATTGCCGCCCAGGGGCCGCCGGTCCGGATGTGTTCGCAGGCCGACATGAAGGGCTTCCTGCCAACCCACGTTACCGCCCATTCGCGTCAGCCAACCGGCGATCTGGCGCATGACACGGAATTCTGCCGCAATGGCAGGATCCTGTTCGATGCCCTGGACATGAAGGCCAAACGCAGCACCGCGCCATACATGATGGCGGTGTACCGTCAGGAAGGTGATGGCCAGAAATATCTGGTAGTCCGCAACGTTTATGTACCGATGATCATCAACGGTCGGCGCTGGGGTGATTTCGAACTGGCCTATTCGTTCGAGGACTGATGCCTAACCCGGCGGATGCGATCAACTGCCTTGACGGCGGGCCATGAACGCAAGCCGTTCGAACAGCATCACGTCCTGTTCGTTTTTCAGCAATGCCCCATGCAGCGGCGGGATAGCCTTTGCCGGATCGCGGTCCTGCAGCACTTCCAGCGGCATATCTTCGTTCAGCAATAGCTTGAGCCAATCGAGCAATTCCGATGTGCTCGGCTTTTTCTTGAGGCCGGGCACCTCGCGGATCTCGTAGAAGATATCCATCGCCTTGGTCACCAGGATTTTCTGGATATCGGGAAAATGGACATCGATGATTTCCCGCATCGTGTCGCGGTCGGGAAATTTGATATAATGGAAGAAACAGCGGCGCAGGAATGCGTCCGGCAGTTCTTTTTCATTGTTCGAAGTGATGATCATGATCGGGCGTTCCTTCGCCTCGATCCGCTCCTTCGTTTCGTAAACGTCGAAGCTCATCCGGTCGAGTTCCTGGAGCAGATCGTTGGGAAATTCGATATCCGCCTTGTCGATTTCGTCGATCAGCAGAACAGGCAATTCGGGGCTGGTGAATGCCTCCCACAATTTGCCCTTCTTGATGTAGTTCGAGATATCGTGGACGCGTTCTTCACCCAGCTGGCCATCGCGCAGCCGGGCAACGGCGTCATATTCATACAGGCCCTGCTGCGCTTTGGTGGTCGATTTGACGTTCCATTCGATCAGCGGCGCACCCATTGCCTTGGCCACTTCATGCGCCAGAACCGTCTTGCCGGTACCGGGTTCACCCTTGACCAGCAAAGGCCGGCGCAGGGTGACGGCCGCGTTGACCGCAACTTTCAGGTCTTCGGTGGCGATATAGGATTGGGTGCCGTCAAAACGCCCGATATCGGACTTGGCAGTAGGTAGTACGGTCATCGGTTTTCCCTTGAAACTTTCCGTGCGCGTTAAGTTACCCAGCAGTTTGGTGCAAGGGTGTCGCTGCACGACACATCAATTGCCGATACAAGCTGCGGCATAAATTGAAACTTTTGACGCCATAATCCGAATAGCCGGGTACACCTGCACCCAAGGAGACTGCCAATGCCGACCGAACGCCTGAAGATTACAACGTCGCTCGGGCATGAGCTGTCCGGCGCTCTGGAACTGCCAACAGGGCTGGTGCGCGGGGCGGCATTATTCGCCCATTGCTTCACTTGTACCAAGCAATCGAAGGCGGCGACCGCAGTAACGCGTGCGTTGGCGCGGGAAGGGATCGCATCGCTGCGGTTCGACTTCACCGGCCTGGGCGGCAGCGAAGGTGAATTTGGCCGTGCCGGATTTGCCAGCGATGTAGAGGATCAGATTGTATCCGCACAATATCTCGTCGACCGGTTTGAATGTCAGATATTGTTAGTGGGCCATAGCCTGGGCGGAGCAGCTGTGCTGGCTGCGTCGGCCGGGCTGGGGCGCGACAAGGTAGCAGCGGTGGTAACCATCGGCGCGCCTTCCGACGTCCCGCATGTGCTGCACAATATCAAGGGTGACCTGGCGAAGATCGAGAAGGATGGTGAAGGCGAAGTTTCAATTGGCGGACGCAAATTTCTGCTCGGGCGTGAATTTCTCGAAAAAACCCGCGAGGTTGATCTGCTGGCCGTGATGGCGAAGTTGCGCGTTCCGCTGATGATCATGCATTCGCCGACTGATTTGATCGTGGGAATAGATCATGCCGGCAAATTGTTCGATGCGGCCAAACATCCCAAAAGCTTTGTCAGCCTTGCAGGCGCCGATCATTTGCTGCTGGACGAGAATGACGCGAATTTTGCCGCGCGGATGATTGCCGCTTGGGCGGCGCGATACCTGCCGAACAAGATGGTGCCTGCCATGCCGGATGAAGGCGTGATGGTGCATACCGGTAACGGAAAATTCGGCACCGAGGTTCATACTCGAAGCCACCGCTTCATAGCGGACGAACCCGCCAGCTATGGCGGCGATGACAGCGGGCCGACACCGTACGACCTGCTATTGGCAGCGCTCGGCACCTGCACCGCCATGACGATGAAGATGTATGCCGATCGCAAACAATGGCCCTTCGAAGGAACGAGAGTGCATGTCACGCACCAGCGGAACCATGCGGAGGATTGCGATCATTGTGAGGATGACGATGCGCAGGTTCAGGCGATCCATCGCAAGATAGAATTGCTGGGTGACGAGCTAACGGACGAACAGCGAGAGAAGTTGATCGAAATTGCCGACAAATGCCCGGTCCACCGTTCGCTGGAAGGGCATTTGCATATTCATACACAGACGGTGGGATGAGTGGTCCGATCGCTGCAGAATGGCCGGTGTCTCGTCGGACTTCTAATGCAAATCCTGCTCAGGCATCGATGAGATCACGGTCGAGTTCGCCGGCCCGGTTCTGGATGAAATTGAACCGATGTTCAGGATTGCGGCCCATTAGCTGATCGACCAATTCCTTCACCGCCGCGCGCTGTTCGAATTCGCCTGGTAGGGTGATCCGGATCAGATTGCGCGTGGCCGGGTCCATCGTGGTTTCACGCAGCTGCTGGGGGTTCATTTCGCCAAGGCCCTTAAATCGGCCGACTTCGACATTCTTGCCCTTGAAAACCGTTGCTTCCAATTCGGCCCGGTGCGCGTCGTCCCTGGCATAGCGGCTCTCCTTCCCGGCGGTCAGGCGGTAGAGCGGCGGCTGGGCGAGATAGAGATGCCCCTTGCGGACGATATCGGGCATTTCCTGGAAGAAAAACGTCATCAGCAGGGTGGCAATATGCGCGCCATCGACATCGGCATCGCTCATGATCACGATCCGGTCGTATCGCAGATTGTCCGCGTCACAATCCTTGCGCGTACCGCAGCCCATCGCGAGGCTGAGGTCCGCAATTTCGTTATTCGCGCGGATCTTGTCCATTGTGGCGCTGGCAACGTTGAGGATCTTGCCGCGGATCGGCAGGATGGCCTGCGTTTTACGGTTGCGCGCCTGTTTCGCGCTGCCACCAGCCGAATCGCCTTCGACGATGAACAATTCGGTTTCGCCCTTTCCATCGCCCGAACAATCGGTCAGCTTGCCCGGCAGGCGCAGTTTCTTGGCATTGGTTGCAGTCTTGCGCTTGATATCGCGTTCCTGCTTGCGGCGCAGGCGTTCGTCCATGCGCTCCATCACTTCGCCGAGCAGCGCCTTGCCGCGTTCCATATTGTCCGACAGGAAATGGTCGAAATGGTCCCGCATCGCGTTCTCGACCAGCCGCGCGGCTTCCGGGCTGGTTAGCCGATCTTTGGTCTGGCTCTGGAATTGCGGATCGCGGATGAACACCGAAAGCATCATCTCGCCCCCGGTCATGACGTCATCGGCGGTGATATCCTTGGCCTTTTTCTGGCCGATCAATTCGCCAAACGCGCGTAGCCCCTTGGTCAGCGCCCCGCGCAAACCCTGTTCATGGGTTCCGCCATCGGGCGTTGGCACGGTGTTGCAATACCAGCTGAACGAACCATCGGAATACAGCGGCCAGGCAATCGCCCATTCGGCCCGTCCCATGATATCGCCCGCTTCGTTGAACGGGAATTCCTGGCTACCGGCGAAGGGCTGGGTAGTAACGCATTCCCGGCTACCGATCTGTTCGGCCAGATGATCGGCCAATCCGCCGGGAAATTTGAAGACTGCTTCCGCCGGGACATCGTCGCTGACGAGTGACGCCGCGCATTTCCAGCGGATTTCCACACCTGCAAAAAGATATGCTTTCGACCTGGCAAGTTTGAACAGGCGTTTTGGGCTGAATTGGCGATCCCCGAATATTTCCGTATCCGGCGTAAAGCTGACGGTGGTGCCGCGCCGGTTCGGCGTCGGCCCCAGTTTCTCGATCGGCCCCAGCGTGATGCCGCGCGCAAAATTCTGTGCATAAAGCTGGCGGTCGCGCGCCACTTCAACCCTTGTGTCTGACGATAGCGCATTGACCACGCTGACCCCGACCCCGTGCAATCCGCCGCTGGTGGCATAGGCCTTGCCGGAGAATTTGCCCCCGGAATGCAGCGTCGCCATGATTACTTCCAGCGTGGATTTGCCGGGATATTTGGGATGTTCTTCCACCGGAATACCGCGGCCATTATCCGCCACGCTCAGCCGGTTTCCTTCTTCCAGAGATACCTCGATCCGGGTGGCGTGCCCGGCGACTGCTTCGTCCATCGCATTATCGATCACCTCTGCCGCCAAATGGTGCAACGCGCGGTCATCAGTGCCGCCGATATACATGCCAGGACGGCGCCGGACAGGCTCCAGCCCCTCCAGCACTTCGATTGATGATGCATTGTAATCGCCGCTGGACGCGGGCGTTCCGTCAAAAAGATCGTCAGTCATGGATCAGGCTATAAGCCCGCCCTTTGCCGAGCGACAAGCGGAACCGCCGGTTTATCTTCAGCCGCGCAAAAGCGGATGCATTTCAATTGCCGAAAGTCGTCGGTGCGGGCGAAACGATTATGATTTGCCCGTCGCGCACCTCGCGCACTTCCATGGCCCGTTCAGCCACACCGGATCGCTGGAAACGGAATGGTCCGTCCAATCCAAGGAACCCACCGGAATCGCGCAAGGCGGATACCGGGAAACTGCGGCCCACTTTCCAGTCCTTCGCTACATTAAGTGTCAGCAGGACGCCGTCATAGCCAAGGGTTGCAATGCGGTAGGGTTGGCTGCCAAACCGGGTCTGGTAACTGTCGGAGAACCGTTTGAAGCGGGCATCCGAAACGGCGGCAAACAGGGAACCACGCAGGGCGGAGGTGCGCGTGATGCCTGCTTCACCGCTCCACAATTCGGTGCCCAGCAACAACGCATCGCCCCGGCCGCCGGGCTTCAGTTCGCCGGCCGCCAGTGCCGCCAGCCGGGCTCCGTCGGCAATCAGCACCGTATCATAACCGCCGCGCTGTTTCAGCCGCTGGGCAGCGCTGACAATCGAAGTGTTGCCGCGCGCATAGCGCTCGGTCGCGACCAACTTGCCGCCATTGGCCTGAACTGCGCTGTTCAGCGCAGCCTCTGCCCGCTGGCCGTATTCGCCGTCGGGAATGATGGCCGCGAAATTGCTGCGCCCGTTCTGGCGGGCGTAGTCTGCCGCCCGGGTGATTGCCTGGCCCGGAATGTGCCCCATTACAAACACGTCGGGCGCGGCAATCCCCTGATCATTGGAGAAAGAGATCAGCGGAATTTTTCCTGGCCGCGCTTCCGCCAGCACCGCAGGAACATTTTCGGCGAGCATCGGGCCGAGGATCAGCTTGTTGCCATCTGCGATCGCCCGCGCGGCGGCACTGCGGGCGCCGGTTGCGGTATCATATGTGGTGATCCGAAGATTATCCGCATTGGTGTCGAGCAGGGCCATGGTGGCGGCATTGGCAATTGCGCTGCCGACCGCACCGTTTTCACCGGTCATAGGCACCAACAGCGCCACACGGTGGCGCGTGTCATCGGTTGGCAATGCCGTGGCGCTTGGCATCGGGGTTGGGCCGTCTACCGGTCCGCTGGTTGGCGCAGTCGTCTTCGGAACAATCTGGCAGCCAGCCAGAACCACGGTCGCTGCCGTGACGATCAATGCGCGCCGATCCAGTTTGATGCGCTTCATACTTGCCGCTCCCTGCAATGCTGGTCCATGAGTGTCCGCGTGAACCGCGAACATCAATCAGAAACCCTGTCAGCCGGGCTGTATATAGTTGCCACCCCAATTGGCAATCTTGCAGACATAACTATGCGGGCAGTAGATGTTCTGGCGCGGTGTGCCGGGATTGCCTGCGAAGATACGCGGGTGACCGGCAAACTGCTCAGGCATCTGGGGATCAGCAAGCCCCTGTGGCGTTACAACGATCATAGCGAGCCGCGCGACCGCGCAAAGCTGGTGCAACGGATGCAAACCGAAGCGGTCGTGCTGGTCAGTGATGCAGGTACGCCCCTGATATCCGATCCGGGCTACAGGCTGGTCCGCGATGCGCGCGAAGCCGGGATTACGGTGACCAGTCTGCCGGGTGCCTGCGCGCTGATTACCGGTCTCACGCTGTCGGGCCTGCCCAATGACCGGTTCATGTTTGCGGGCTTCCTGCCGACAAAGGACAAGGCACGGCGTGATATGCTGGCCGATGTGGCGGCTGTAACGGCCACGCTGATCTTTTATGAAACCGGGCCGCGACTGGTAAAATCATTGGTCGCGATTGAGGAAACCATGCCGGGCCGCGAAGTTTCCGTGGCGCGCGAACTGACCAAGCTGTTCGAGGAATGCCGCACCGGCACCCCGGCCGCGCTGACGGCACATTACACGGCGCACCCGCCGAAGGGGGAGATTGTCCTGCTGGTCGCCCCGCCGTTGGAGGCAAGTTTCAATGCGGATGATGCCGATGCCTTGCTGGTGGACGCGCTGAAAACCATGAAGGCCAGTCAGGCGGTAGCGCAGGTGGCGCGCATGACCGGTCTGGACCGCAAGGCGCTGTATGCCCGCGCGATGGAGCTGCGCCGACATTGAGACAGCGGGAATGAAACGGCAGGCGGCTGAACAACGCGGTCGGCGCGGCGAAAATTTTGCCGCATGGTGGTTACGCCTGCACGGATGGCGGGTGGTCGGCCAGAGGATCAAGACTCCGCGCGGCGAGATCGACCTGATTGCGCGGCGGGGCCGGGTGATCGCCTTCGTCGAAGTCAAATGGCGCAGCACACCAAATCAGCTCGATCAATCGATCGACGAATACCGTTTGCGGCGGGTCGCGGCGGCAGTTGAAGCAGTCGCCCATAAATTCATGCGCGCCGGGGATACTGCGCGAATTGACGTGATGCTGCTTGCGCCGCGCCACTTGCCGCGCCACATCACCAACGCCTGGCAGCCTTAGCCCTTCGAAATGCTCAGGATGAGCGGAGAAATTGTATGACACTGCGCGTCGCGGTCCAGATGGACCCCATTGAAACCATCAATATCGCCGGGGATTCCAGCTTTGCGCTGATGCTCGCCGCACAGGCGCGGGGCCACACTATCTGGCATTACGACGTGCGCACGTTGGCATGGGAAAACTCGCAAATCACCGCCTGGGCTTCCCCGATCACAGTGCAGAATGTCGCGGCCGATCATTTCACCAGGGGCGAATTGCAGAAGATCGATCTGGCCAGGGATATCGACGTTATCCTAATGCGTCAGGACCCGCCGTTCGACCTCGGTTATATCACCGCCACCCATATTCTGGAGAGGCTGGAGGGGGAAACGCTGGTGGTCAACGATCCCGCCAGCGTGCGTAATGCGCCCGAAAAGATGTTCGTGCTGGATTACGCGCGCTTCATGCCGCCGACACTGATCGCGCGAAAGCTGGATGATGTGCGGGCATTCCAGAAACTCCACGGCGCGGTGGTGGTAAAACCGCTTCACGGCAATGGCGGCAAGGCGATCTTCAAGGTCGAAGCTGACGGCACCAACCTGTCTGCGCTGATCGAGATTTTCAACCAGAACTGGCCCGAACCGCACATGGTCCAGCCCTTCATCCCCGAAGTGGCGCTGGGCGACAAGCGCATTGTGCTGATCGACGGTGAATATACCGGCGCGATCAACCGCAGGCCGGGGGCGGGCGAATTCCGTTCCAATCTGGCGCAAGGCGGCTATGCCGAAAAATGCGACCTAACCCCGCGAGAAGAGGAAATTTGCGCGGTAATGGGGCCGGAATTGAAGAAGCGCGGGCTGATCTTTGTCGGGATCGATGTGATCGGCGGTAAATGGCTGACCGAAATCAATGTGACGTCACCCACCGGGATTGTGGTGATCGATAAATTCAACGGGACCGATACTCCCGGCCTGATCTGGGATGCGATCGACCGCAGGCTTTGACCGGACCGCGCGGGCTGGCGGGCACCAGAGGTTCCGATGCATAATTTCATAATTCAGGCGATCGAGCAGGGCGGTTATATCGGGATAGTGGTTCTGATGGCGCTGGAAAACATCTTTCCGCCCATCCCGTCCGAGGTGATCATGGGGCTGGGCGGTGTATTGGTCGCTCAGGGCCGGATGCAATTCTGGCCGCTGCTGATTTGCGGGACCATCGGCTCGACACTTGGCAATTATGCCTGGTTTTGGGCCGGGGATACGTGGGGCTACCAACGCTTGCGGCCCTTCATCGAACGGCGGGGCCGCTGGTTGACGCTGGAATGGGAAGATGTGGAACGCGCAACCGCTTTTTTCTTGAAGCATGGCCAATGGACAGTCTTCTTCGCCCGGTTTCTGCCGGTCTTCCGGACCATGGTTTCACTTCCTGCCGGCCTCGCCCACATGGGAAAACCGACATTTCTGCTCTATACATTTTGCGGCGCGGCAATTTGGAACACATTCCTGATCACGGCCGGTTCGATGCTGGCCGATGCAGAACAAGTGCTCGGCTGGATTGTCGGCGGAATTATTGTGCTGACTGCGGCTGGTTATTTGTGGCGTTTCATTACCTGGAAACCCCGCGCCGAACGTTAATCGCGTTCTCTGGGGTGGGCATCGCGGTAGATTTCCAGCATCGTCGCCGCATCGACCTTGGTATAGATTTGCGTACTGCCGAGACTGGCATGGCCGAGCAATTCCTGCAGGCTGCGCAGATCAGCGCCCGCGCCCAGCAAATGCGTCGCGAAACTGTGCCGCAGGGCATGGGGTGTGGCGGTCGCGGGAAGCCCCAGCACGATGCGCGCATTGGCCATTGCCTTTTGCACCATGCCCTGGCTCAGCGTACCACCCTTTGCTCCGCGAAATAGCGGATCCCCGCGTTCCATCGGCCACGGATTTACGCGGACATAGGCCGCCACAGCTTCCGCAACCAGGGGCAGGATCGGCACCACGCGCTGTTTCCCACCTTTTCCGGTAACGGACAGCGTTTCAGCCAGCGGCACGTCCCCAGCGTTCAGCGAAAGCGCTTCGGCAATCCGCAATCCGGCTCCATAAAGCAGCAGCAGCACCGCCCGGTCCCGCGCGCCGATCCAGTGCTCGTCCGCGCTGGAAGCGACCATCTCAGCCAGATTTACGGCCTCGTCCGGGGTAACGGGGCGGGGCAGTCCCTTCTTGATGCGTGGCCCCCGAAGGCGTGGGCCGGTGGGGTCAGTCATGCCTGCCTGTTCGCGCGCAAAGGTAATGAACGCCTTCAAAGCCGACAATTCCCGGGCGGCCGAGGCGTTTCCCAATCCATCGGCCCGGCGGGCGGCCAATTGTCCCCGCAGCGCCGTAGAACCGATTGAGGCGATAGCACCCCAATCCTCCAACCCGGCATCTTCGAGCAGTTTTTTCGCGGCAGCAACATAGGCACGGACGGTGTGTGGAGATCGTCGGCGGCCCTGTGCCAGATGGCTGCGCCATTGTTCCAACAGATATGCCGCCCCGTGATCGGTCATGCTACCACCAAATCTCCATGTACGACCTCACCCAGCACGGCATTGAGCACGGGCATTCCGCTGGTTGTCACGCCGATCCTGTCGCCCGAACGCCACGCAAGCGACAGATCGACCAACAGGTTCAGGCGCTCTGCATCGATCATCTGGTCCACTGGAATACCAAACCGCGCCGACATGGCGCCCAGATCGACTCCTTCGCCGAGCCGCAAGCCCATCAGCAGCGCTTCCGCCGCCTGTTCGCGCAGGCCTAGTTCGCGTGTTTCGGAAATGCCGCTTCCGGTAGCTGCAAATGCCGCCAGATAATTCTCCGGTTTTTTGTGCCGGATGGTGGCAAGCCCGTTCCTGCGGCCATGTGCACCGGGGCCGATCCCGCAATAATCCTGATAACGCCAATATGTCAGATTATGGCGGCTTTGTTCGCCGGGCCGCGCGTGATTGCTGATTTCATAGGCAGGAATACCCGCAGCCACCGTCATTTCGCGGGTGAGCGCGAACAAATCGGCCGCCGGATCATCCGCAAGCGGACTGAACACGCCGCGCCTGACATCAGTGGCGAAACGGGTGCCTGGCTCTATCGTCAATTGGTACAAAGACAAATGATCGGTGCCGAAGGTTAGCGCCCGTGCCAATTCCCCGCGCCAATCCTCAACCGACTGGCCCGGACGTGCATAGATAAGATCAAAACTGACCCGGCGGAAATGTTCCTGCGCAACTGACAATGCGGCCAGGCCTTCGTCCACCCCATGCAGCCGCCCGAGGAATTTGAGAGCCGCATCATCGAGCGCCTGCAGCCCGAGCGACACGCGGCCGACCCCCGCGCAGGCCAGATCGGCGAATTTCGCGGCCTCGACCGATGAAGGGTTGGCTTCCAGCGTTATCTCGATATCCGGCGCGAAGCCCCACAGCCGCTCTGCCTCGTCCAGCAGTTCGCCAACCAGCGCAGGCGGCATCAGCGATGGGGTACCACCGCCGAAGAAAATCGATTCCAACCGCTCGCCGCCGGCCAATGCGGCTTCAAACCGCATGTCAGCCAGCAGGGCGGCCCGCCACGCCGAGACATCCACCCCATCGCGTACATGGCTGTTGAAGTCGCAATAAGGGCATTTCTGCAGGCAGAAAGGCCAGTGTATATATAATGCGCGCGCCATGGTTCTTTCAGCCCTTGTTAACCGGTTAAAGTCAAGATCGCCGGCATGAAAACAGGTCTGGTTTCCGCATTGTTTGGCACCGCAATGGCATTTGCTGCAGTGGTGGCTGCGCCCCTCATCAGCGATGTTCTGCGCAGGCCGCAGCACCATCGAACGATTTTGCCAAACGTTTGTTACGGGCGCATAATCAGGAACGCGCCCGGGTTGGCGCCAAGCCGCTCCAATGGGATCCCAATCTGGCAGCGGACGCCAAGCAATGGGCCGACCATCTGGCGAAGCGGGGCAGGATGGAACACGCCACCTATGAACAGCGTAAAAAGGCGGGCGAGAATTTGTGGATGGGCAGCGCGGGATATTACAGCGCCGAAACCATGATTGGCGGATTTATCGACGAAAAGAAGGATTTCCGTCCGGGAAAATTTCCCGATGTCTCGCGCACCGGCAAGTGGCAGGATGTTGCGCATTACACCCAGCTGATCTGGCACGACACCCGCCAGATCGGCTGTGCAGTTTCGCGCGACGAGACGAATGATTTCCTGGTTTGCCGCTATTTCCCCGTCGGTAACTGGATCGGCCAGCAGATTGGCTGACCAGAGCCGGGACCCTAGCTGAACTGATCGGCAACCAGTTTCGCAAAGGCATCGGCGCGGTGGCTGATGCGGTGTTTTTCTTCCGGGTCGAATTCGGCGAAGGTCAATTCGCTGCCCTGCGGCACGAACACCGGATCATAGCCGAAGCCCATCGTGCCGCGCGGCGGCCATGTCAGCGCACCATCCACGCGGCCTTCGTACACCGCCGTTTCGCCGTCCGGCCATGCCAGCGCCAGCACGCAGCTGAACCACGCATCGCGCGGAGTATCCGGCCCGGTTTCGCACAGCATCCCTTCTACCTTGCCCATTGCCATGTACCAGTCGCGGCCGGGCTTGCCCTCGAACCATTGCCGCTGCGCCCAGTCTGCGGTGTATACCCCCGGTCGCCCGTCCAGCGCGGCGACCGACAACCCGCTGTCGTCAGCCAGGGAAACAATGCCGGATGCCTCTGCCGATGCCCGCGCCTTGATCAGCGCGTTCTGTACGAAAGTCGTACCGGTTTCCGCCGGTTCCGGCAGACCGAGCGACCCGGCCGACAGGCATTTCATCCCGTACGGGCCGAGCAGCGCGGAAATTTCCTTCAGCTTGCCCGCATTATGCGTGGCAATCACGAGGGAGCCGGAGCCGAGGCGTCTATTCACAATTTATCCTCACTTCACCGCGTCCAGCTGCGCGGCAAAGATGCCGTCACAGCCGATTCGGGCCAGGCGAAGCAATCGCAGCAGGCCTTCTTCGTCATAGGTTGCACCTTCTGCAGTGGCCTGAACCTCTGCAATGTGGCCGCCGCCGATCAGGACAAAGTTCGCATCGGCATCCGCGTTGCTGTCTTCATCATAATCGAGATCGAGGACGGGGGTGCCCTTGTAGATACCGCAACTGATTGCCGCGACCTGCTTCTGGATCGGATCGATCTTTATGTCGCCGTTGGCCATCAACCCGTTCACCGCCAGACGCAGGGCGACCCATGCGCCGGAGATGGAGGCCGTACGCGTACCGCCGTCAGCCTGGATCACGTCGCAATCAAG
>JAGXGU010000077.1 GCA_024636575.1 Altererythrobacter sp. | reverse complement strand
TCAAGCGCGGAAATCAGGCGATGCACGCCCGACTTGCTCTTGAGATCGAGTGCATCCTTCATTTCTTCGAAAGAAGGGGAAATCCCCGTATCCTCCAGCCGTTCCTGAATGAAACGGATAAGTTCGTGCTGCTTTGCTGTCAGCATGGCGAAGACTCCCTTGTCCCGTAAATTATGTGCCGCGCGAATTGTGCGATCGCCTGAGGTGTTCCGCCCACCGAATTATGGTGAACGAATACGGAACAATTAGGCAACCAATTTCAACAAGTCAAGCAATTCAGCCATTTCGGAGCAGATAGATTGGAACGTCTGTTCCCGCTTTCACCCTATGCCGGAAGACGGGCATGGCAAACCGGCAGGGGAATCGCCCGGTCTATTCGGGGGCGTACCAATCGCCGGACTTTCCGCCGGTTTTTGAAATCAGCCTGATGTTTTGGATGATCATTGCCTTGTCGATCGCCTTGGCCATGTCATAGATTGTAAGCAGTGCGATAGAAGTTGCTGTTAAAGCTTCCATTTCTATGCCGGTTCTGCCGGTAAGCGATGCGGTCGTCGTAGCGGTTAATCCGTCCGCTTCAAATTCGAAATCCACGGTTATGCTATCAATCGCCAGGGAATGGCACAGCGGAATTAACCCGCCGACCTTCTTGGCCGCCATGATCCCTGCTATACGTGCTGCGGCAAGAACATCGCCCTTGGGCACATCGCCATCCCGGATTGCGGTCAGCGCCGCTGACGACATGATGATCCGCCCGGTGGCGACAGCCGTTCGGCGCGTTTCCGCCTTGCCGCCCACATCGACCATGCGGGCATTGCCGTGTTCGTCCAGATGGGTCAGCCTGTTCATTTCATCCCTCAAGCAGCTTGCGCGTTGCCGCCATGACGTCACGTTCGCGCATCAGGCTTTCGCCGACCAGGAAGCTGCGCACGCCTGCGCGCGCCAGACGCTGGCAATCGGCATGGCAGGTAATACCGCTCTCGCCGACCAGCAAGGTGCCAGCGGGGGCGAGCGGGGCAAGGCGCTCGGTCACGCCAAGATCGGTGACGAACCGCTTCAGGTCCCGGTTATTTACCCCGATCAGGCGCGAATGGAGGCGGGCTGCACGCTCCATTTCAGCCTCGTCATGGACTTCGACCAGAACATCCATTCCGTGTTCGATCGCAGCGGCCTCGATGTCGGCCATGGCGCTGTCTTCCAGCGCGGCGACGATGATCAGGATCGCATCGGCGCCAATTGCCCGCGCCTCGGCAACTTGCCAGCTGTCGACCATGAAGTCCTTGCGCAAAACGGGAATGCTGCAGGCTGCGCGCGCTTCGACCAGATAATCCTCATGACCCTGGAAATAGGGCGCATCGGTCAGGACGGACAGGCAGGCAGCTCCGCCTTGCTCATAGGCAGCAGCGTGTTCGGCGGGATGAAAATCTTCGCGAATCAATCCCTTGGATGGTGAAGCTTTCTTGATTTCCGCGATCAGGCCGAAACCCGCAGCCGATTTCGCCGCCAACGCATTGCGAAACCCGCGTGGCGCGCTTTGACCGCGGGCGCGCGTTTCCAGATCGGCCAAAGATGCCCCGGCCTTCCGGGCGGCCACTTCTTCGCGTTTTGTTGCGCAGATTTCCTCGAGCTTGTTCATCGGGCCATCTCGATCCAGCGTTCCAGCAATAATTGTGCGCCGCCGCTGTCCAGCGCTTCATCCGCCTTTGCGGCGCCATCCTGCCAACTGTCCGCGGCACCGGCCACCATCAATGCGCCCGCAGCATTGAACAACACTGCATCGCGGTAAGGGCCGGGAGTGCCCTGTAGCAGCGCCAGCAGCGCCTTGGCATTATGCGCTGCATCGCCGCCGCGAATGGCCTCCACCGGGGCATGCTCCACGCCGACGACCGAGGCGTCGACCCGCTGCATTTCAAAACTGTCCCCATGCACATCGGCCACTTCATTGCCGCCTGCCAGACTGAGTTCATCCAGCCCTTCGTCACCCGAAACGATCATGGTGCGTTCGGTACCGAGCTTGGCCTTGGCCGCCGCGTAAATCGGGACATAGGCAGGGCGGGCAATCCCGATCAGCTGGCGCTTGACCCGGGCGGGGTTCGATAGCGGGCCCATCAGGTTGAAAATCGTCCGGATGCCAAGTTTCTGGCGGATAGGCTGGATCCGGCCCATCGCCGGATGGTGGTTCTTCGCGAACAGGAAACAGATCCCGATTTCGCCAAGGGTTTTTTCAGCGGTGCGCCCGGCGGCTTCCATGTCCAGCCCGAGTGCCTCCAGCGTGTCCGCCGCGCCCGATTTGGAGGATGCGGCACGGTTGCCATGTTTGGCCACCGGAACACCTGCGGCGGCAACCACCAGGCTGACGGCGGTGGAAACATTCAAGGTATTATGCCCGTCACCGCCCGTACCGCATACGTCGATCGCATTGTCCGGCGCGGAAATCGGGATCAGGCGCGCGCGCAGGGCCCGCGCGGCTCCCGCGATTTCTTCGGAAGTTTCACTGCGCCGGGACAAGCCCGCGAGGAACCTGGCGATTTCCTCTTCGCTGGTTTCGCCGTCCAGGATGGCGCTGAAAACCGCCTCGGCTTCGCCTTCGGTCAGGTGCTGGTCTGCGGCGGGGAGGGTTTTCATGCGATTGCCTTCGCTTCCAGCCCGCAAATGCGCATAAAATTGGCCAGCAGCGCGTGCCCATGTTGGGTCGCGATGCTTTCAGGGTGGAATTGCACCCCGTGGATTGGCAGGCTGGCGTGGCGAAAGCCCATCACGGCAGTCCCGTCTAGTCCCGGGGTTTCGCTCGTCGCGTTTACTTCCAGCACGGCGGGAATATCCTCCACGATCAGCGAGTGATAGCGCGTCGCGATGAAGGGCGAGGGCAGGCCGGCGAAGACACCGCTCCCATCGTGCGTCACAGGCGAAGTCTTGCCGTGCATCAATCCGCCGCGCACTACCTTGCCGCCGAAACGCTGGCCGATCGCCTGATGACCCAGGCACACCCCCAGCAGGGGCATTTCCGCATCGGCACAGGCGGCCACCAGATCAAGGCTGATACCCGCTTCATTCGGGGTGCATGGGCCGGGAGAGATCAGAATGCCGTTTGCGCCGATCCCCACCGCCTCGGCGGCGGACAGTGCGTCATTGCGTTCCACCCGCACATCCGCACCCAGTTCCATCAGATAATGGACCAGGTTGAAGGTGAAGCTGTCGTAATTATCGATGACCAGGATCAAGGTGTCAGTTCTTCCAGAAACGATGGGCAAGGCTCATGCGGATTTGCCGGCGAAATAATCGCTCGCACGGATCAGGCCGTCGGTAATGCCCGGTTCGGTAAACAGATGGCCGCCGTCGGGGATAATGCGCAAATCCGCATCCGGCCAGACCTGCTGCAGTTCAAAGGCGGCGGACGGCGGCGTGCAGCAATCATGGCGGCCCTGGACGATAATCCCGGGAATGCCTGAAAGCCTGCCAGCATTGGCCAGCAATTGGCCTTCTTCCAGCCAGCAATCATGCCGGAAATAATGGTTTTCGATCCGCGCGATGGCAATGGCGTGACTATCCTCGGTGAATTCTTCCATCATTCCGGGATCAGGCAGCAGCGTTACAGTCAGTCCTTCCCAGGTACTCCACGCCTTGGCGGCGGCGAGTTGCACCTGCGGATCGTCGCTGGTCAACCTGCGGTGATAGGCTTCGATCAGATCGCCGCGCTCCTCTTCCGGAATATGGCCCGCAAATTCGGCCCAGCCTTCGGGGTAAATTTCGCTGGCGCCATAGCGATAGAGCCAGTCGGATTCGCGCTGGCGCGCCAGGAAAATTCCGCGCAGCACCAGCTCGCTGACGCGTTCGGGATGGGTCTGGGCATAGGACAGGGCCAGGGTGGAACCCCAGCTTCCGCCAAACACTTGCCATGTTTCATGGCCGCACATTTCGCGCAGGCGTTCGATGTCCGCCACGATGTCCCATGTGGTGTTGTTATCGAGGCTGGCATAGGGCGTGGAACGCCCGCAACCGCGCTGATCAAACAACAGGACATCGTATAGTTCGGGGTCGAATTGTCGGCGCTGGTCGGCGCTGCAGCCCGAACCCGGCCCGCCGTGCAGAAACACCACCGGTTTCGCTCCGCGCGTTCCGCAGCGTTCCCAGTAAAGCGTATGACCGCCGCCTACTTCGAGCGTCCCGGTTCCGAACGGTTCGATTTGCGGATAGAGTGTGCGTTCGTAAGTCACATCAATCTCCCTTTGTTTCGACCACGATCATCGGGCCGATGGGTGCGCGATAATCCATTCGGCCGCTCGCCGGGTCCCACAATGCCGAAACACTGCCATCCAGATATAGCGCATTCGGGGTTTTGAGGACATCGCGATAGAACCGCGCCAGCTTGCCAAATGACAGCGGGCTTTCCGAAATCACGAAATGCGCCCGGCCTTGCTTGTCCACGCCAACGCCGTTGCGGATTGCCCGGGAAGGGCCGTCTTGCGTAATTTCAGGATGCAATTTGCCGGCGATCACCAGCATCGGGCCAGATTGCGTGCCGAATTCCGGGCGGTCGCCTACTTGTGCATAGAATTCATCCGCAGTGCGGATCCGCCATGCGCCGCCCGTGCCGTAGAATACGCCATTGGGTTTCAGGTGAAAATTTCCAGGGCCATCGGAACGGCTGAGTTCCTTGGCCCGGTCCGAATTTTCCACGTAATAGCCGATCGGCTTTCCTTCGCCGTCATACATGCCGCCATTGACCGCAAAGGCCACCTGCGGCGCATCGGCAGCGCGGGCAGCGGCCAGATTGGCGAAGCTGCGATAGGGCGCGCCGTCCGTTGGCCCGAGGTCCATCAAGACCCGGTGTTTCGCCGGATCGGCGATGCAATGGGTCAGGTCGACATCCTCGAACGTGACGCTGGTGCAGGCTGATGCGGGCGTTGGTTCGACGATTTCGGCTTCGGGCGAGGGCGCTGCGATAACATCAGCCTTCCCGCTGCCGATCTCCGTCCGCATCACGGGCTGGCCCGCAGGTTCCTGTCCGCAGGCTGCGGCGGCCAATAGTATCAGCACGGCGAGATGCCTCACTGCCCGAACCCCGGCTGGCTGGCGATCCGCACGGCTTCGCGGGCGGCGGCGATCAATGCCCCGGCCTTCGCTTCGCATTCGCGCTGTTCATACAGGGGATCGCTATCGGCCACGATCCCTGCGCCGGCCTGCACATGCATCGTGCCGTCCTTGACCACGGCGGTGCGCAAGACGATGCAGCTGTCGACCGAACCGTCAGGCGCGAAATAGCCGACGCCGCCAGCATAGGCACCGCGGGTTTCCGGTTCCAGTTCCGCGATGATTTCGCAGGCGCGGATTTTCGGCGCGCCGCTGACGGTGCCAGCCGGAAATCCGGCAAACAGCGCGTCCAGCGCGTCATAAGCGGGGTCGATCCGGCCCACGACATTGCTGACAATATGCATCACATGGCTATATCGTTCGACGGTATAGCTGGCGGTGACTTCCACTGTCCCGCGCTGCGCAACACGGCCGACATCGTTGCGGCCCAGGTCAAGCAGCATCAGATGTTCCGCGCGTTCCTTCGGGTCGACCAGCAGGCTGGCCTCTGCCGCGTCATCCTCCGCCGCATTCAGCCCGCGGGGGCGGGTTCCGGCGATAGGCCGGATGGTCACTTCGCCGTCGCGCACGCGGACCAGAATTTCCGGGCTCGATCCGACCACGGCAAAACCGGGCAGGTCGAGGAAATAGAGGAATGGCGAGGGGTTTACCCGGCGCAGGGCGCGGTACAGTGACAATGGCGGCAAAGGGAACGGGCAGGTAAACCGCTGCGCCAGCACCACCTGAAAGATGTCGCCCGCCTCGATATAGTCCTTCGCCCGCAGCACCATTTCGCGATATTGGCCGTCTGCCATTACGGGTGACAAAGCCATGTCGGGCAAGTCTGGTATCGGCGCGGATTGCGGTGCCGCCAGCGAAAGGCGGCGCAATGCTTCGTCGATCCGTTCGCCTGCTTTCTCGACAGCCTGCTTAGGGGCTCCCTGACCCGCCCATAGCGGGGCAATGGCGAACAATTCCTCGCTCAAGCCATCGAACACCAGGATCAGGGTCGGGCGGACAAACAGCATATCCGGTAATGAGAGCGGATTGTCCGGCGCGCGGGGCAGTTTTTCCACCAGCCCGATGGTTTCATACCCGAAATAACCCACCAGACAGGCGAGCGCCGGGGGCAGGGCGCCAGGCACGTCGATCCGGCATTCCGCGACCAGTGCGCGCAGGGCATCAATTGTCGGTTGCCGGGCGGGTTCGTACCCATCCCGGTCCGTGCGCCATGCCCGATTGATTTCCGCCGAATTACCGGACGCACGGAAAACCAGATCGGGGTCGAGACCCAGCAGGCTGTAGCGCCCGCGAACTTCGCCGCCTTCCACCGATTCCAGCAGGAAATCGCCCCGGCCCGGTTCGATCAACTTGATCGCCGCGCCGACCGGGGTTTCGGTATCGGCAACCATCTTGCGCCAGACAAGCGCCGGCCGACCCTCCGCGAGGGCAGCTATCGCATTATGGGCATTTTCAGGCATATGTCTGGCAGCCGCCGTCATCTCGGCTTCCTCAGGGATGTTGGACTCAATTCTCGCCAACTAGCTGCTTGCGGACTGCTTCGATCGCTACCGGATTGCGTTCTACACCCAGTTCCTCGCGCATGGCCACGCGCAGCTGGTCTGCATATTCGCGGGCCAGGAGCTGGCCGAGCTCACGCTTGGTATTCTGGAACTCCGGATCATTCATGGCGATTGTGCCGGCTTCGATGTTCTTCAGATCGACCACATACCATCCGGCATCCTGCGGCGCTTCCAGCTTTTTCGAGGTGCCTTCCGCCATGCTGAACAGCAAGGCCAGCGGTGCGGGTACCTGGCCGCCCTGCGCGGTCAATTCCTGGCGCGACAATTTGATCGGATTGACTGGGGGAAAGGTTTTTTTCTCAGCCGCGATGGCCTGCGCCATAGTCATGCCCCCGGAAATGCGTTTCAGCACCCGGTCGGCCGCGGCCCTGGCATCCTTCGACCCCTCGGCCATCCGCCATGCCCGGGCCACGCCCTCGCGGATTTCGGATAGTGGCGCAGCGGCAGAAGGAGTAATCTTGCCGACTTCGTAGATGAGAAAAGTGACCCCGCGCTGGACTTCGGCCAGCTGCGGTTCGCCTTCTTCCATCGCAAAGGCGGTTTTCAGGGCAGGGGCAAGGATCGGCGGGGCGCCTTCGGTTTGGCTGCCATAAACCTGGCCAGTGCCAAGCAGTGACTGCGTGGTCTTGATCTCCAGATTGAGCTCCTTGGCAAGATCGGCCAGCGCTTCTCCGCTTTCCAGCCGTTCTTCGACCGAGGCGGTCAGATCGGCCAGCGCGGCGCGGCGTTTCTGTTCACGCAGGGTCAGGGTGATTTCGGGCGTCGCCTGGGCCAGGCTGCGTGCGGCGACCTTCTCGACCCCATCGACTCGAATGATGTGCCAGCCAAGCCCGCTGCGGGCAGGGGTTGCAATCGCGTTCTGACCCGCAGTGAAGGCAGAACTGGCCACAGCCTCGGACGACTGGGAGGCCATGTCCTTGCGGCTGAGTGGCCCAAGGCTGGCAACTGCCAGCCCGGCTTCCCGGGCAGCGTCCTCCAGTGACCCGCCGCCCAGTACCCGGTCGCGAATCGCGGTGGCGGCTTGCTGGGTGGGGACGATAAACTGGCTGAAGCGGCGCGTTTCGCTCGCTGCGTATTGTGCGCGGTTGCTCGCGTAGCTCGCGGCAATCTCCGCCGCTGTTGGCTCGGCAGCGGCGCCAATCGCGCTTTCATCGAAACTGGCATAGCGAATCACCCGGCGTTCCGGGCGGATGTAATCACCGCGATTGGCGGTGTAATAATCCTGTAGCTGCTTGTCGGTCGGATTGGCCGCGGGCGCAAAGGATAGGCTGGGAATGAGGGCGATTGAACCTTCCCGGCTTTCCCTGAGGAGGCTGGCGTAACGGTTTACCAGCCTGTCGGGCATCACGGTGCCGAATGCAGCTGGCACCAGCACCTGCTTGGCCAACAGGCCGTCTGCAAGATCCGCCCTTACCAGCGAATCGGTCAGGCCGCGACTTGCCAGTAGCTGTCGGTAGGCCTGTTCATCGAAATTGCCGCCCGCACCGCGAAATGCCGGGATCGCGATAATCTCGCTATTGACCAGATTATCCCCGGCTCTCAATCCGTATTTCTCTGCAAATCCGCCAATTGCATAACGGTCGATCATCTGGTCGAGGACCTGCGACAAACCGCCCTGCTGCAGAAAGGCGGGCATGGAAATAACCGGATTTTCCTGCCGCGCGGAATCCAGCGCGGATGTGGCCGATCGGCTCAGTTCATTGGCGTCGATCTTCTCATCGCCGACTACCGCGACCCGGTCGCCGCCGGCGACGCCGCCGAATGTCCCGCTGCTGGAGACATCCATCGCCGCAAAGGCGAAAGCAATCAGGCCAAGGAAGGCGAGTGCCACCACGATCCCGATTTTGGACGAAAGAAATTTGCGGAAGACACTGATCATGGCGTTGGGCAAGTCCAAATATGACGGCAGGCGCAGCGCGCTGCCAGAAGCGGTAGGTGATTTGTCAGCCCGCCTTATCCGTCCTGCGGTGTTGCCGCAACAGGTTGGCAAGTGTTTTGACCTGGAAGCAACTTCGCACTAGGCGGACGCCGCTTCGACCCCATATGGGAAACGCAAAAGCAGATTGCATTTCAGATACACTTCGAAAAATCCCAGATCAGATTTCAGGAAATTCTCATGGCCGAGCGGCCCTATATCGTCGGTAATTGGAAAATGAACGGCACGCGTTCGATGCTATCAGAAGCACGCGCGATCGACCGCGCATCGCAGCGCCTGATGAAGGTCGAGGTCGCATTGGCCCCGCCGTTCACGCTGATCCATGCAGTCCACAAGGAAGTGCAGCAGATCGGCGTGGGTGCGCAGGATTGCCACCATATGGAAGATGGCGCGTTTACGGGCGACGTTTCTGCCGCAATGGTTCTGGATGCAGGTGCCAAATTCGTCATTCTGGGCCACAGCGAACGCCGCCAGAACCACGGCGAAACCGATGCATTGGTGAAAGCCAAGGCGGAGACCGCGCTTGGTGCCGGATTGCGGATCATCCTGTGCTGCGGCGAATCGGAAGAGTTGCGCGATGCGGGCAATGCCGAGAATTTCGTGACCAGCCAGCTCAAGGCATCGCTGCCCGAAATCGCGGCCAATGCTGCCGAGGTCCTGACCATTGCCTATGAACCGATCTGGGCGATTGGAACCGGACGCACGCCCACGGCGGAAGACATCGGTTCCATGCACCGGGCGATTCGCTCGCTGGCGGTCGATCTGTTCGGCGAAGAATCGGGCGGGGCAGTCCGCATTCTGTATGGTGGTTCGGTGAAACCGGACAATACGCTGGAATTGTTGGCGGCGGACGAAGTGGGCGGGGCGCTGGTTGGCGGCGCCAGCCTGACCGCCGAAAGCTTCCTCGGGATCGTGCTGGCCGCCGCGGATTTGCCTGATTGATTCGACTTTCCGTGGCCGCAGCATGGACCTGACGGCTTGCCCTCGGGCGCGCAGGGCACTACATGCCTGTCCAAGCAATCTAGAGAAGCAGTTTTCATGTCCCTTTTCCTATTCCTCACCGTAGTTCAGGCGATTGTCGCCGCCGCGCTGGTTGGCGTTATCCTGATGCAGCGTTCGGAAGGCGGCGGCCTCGGCATTGGCGGCGGCGGCAGCCCCGGCGGGCTGATGAGCGCACGGGGCGCGGCCGATTTCCTGACTCGGGCGACCAAATGGCTCGCGGTCACCTTCGTGGTGCTGTCCATCGTCATGGCTGCAGTGGCCGTGAAGACGGCAAGCGGTGACGGGATTACCTCGACTCTCGACCGGACGGTGACGACACAGTCCGATCCGCTGGCGGGTCAGGCGGGCGAAAATGCAGTTGAACCAGGTGCCGCACCGGCTGCACCTGCGCAGCCCGCTCCGGCTACTGACGATCCGCTAGCGGACGTTACCCAGTAAGCCAAAATGGTTCTTAGTTGTGGATTGCAGCAATTGGCTGCCGCAATTCGCTTGCCCCGACTCCATTTGGAACCTTAAGGCCCAACTCCCATGGCGCGGTTCATTTTTATTACCGGCGGCGTGGTTTCCTCGCTCGGCAAAGGTCTGATGGCAGCAAGTCTTGCGGCTTTGCTGCAAGCGCGCGGTTACAAGGTCCGTATTCGCAAATTCGATCCCTATCTGAATGTCGATCCGGGCACGATGAGCCCGTATCAGCACGGCGAGGTCTATGTGACGGATGACGGGGCGGAAACCGATCTCGACCTTGGGCATTACGAACGCTTCACCGGCGTGTCGGCGCGGCAATCGGACAATGTTACCAGCGGGTGGATTTACCAGAAGATCATCGCCCGCGAACGCCGCGGCGATTATCTGGGCGCAACTGTCCAGGTGATCCCGCATGTGACCGATGCGATCAAGGAATTCGCCCTTGCGGAAACCGACGACCTCGATTTCGTATTGTGCGAAATCGGCGGCACGGTGGGCGACATCGAATCACTGCCCTTCATGGAGGCAATCCGGCAGATGCGGAACGAGCTGGAACCACTCCAGACGCTCAGTGTGCATGTGACGCTGGTTCCCTATATTGCTGCTGCGGGTGAACTGAAGACGAAACCGACGCAGCATTCTGTGCGCGAATTGGCCGGTCTCGGGATCAAGCCCGATGTACTATTGTGCCGCAGCGAACATTTCATTCCGCAGAGCGACCGCAACAAGATCGCGCAATTCTGCAACGTCCGGCCCGAAGCGGTGATCCCCGCGCTGGACGCACCCTCGATCTACTCGGTGCCGCTGCAATATCACGGCGAGGGGCTCGATACCCAGGTCCTGCGCGGATTCGGCATTACCGACGCGCCAGAACCTGATTTGTCGCGCTGGCATGATGTGACCGATCGTTATTTTCATCCCGAAGGCGAAGTGACCATTGGCGTGGTCGGCAAGTATGTCGGCTTGCAGGACGCCTATAAATCGCTCAACGAAGCGCTGGTCCACGGCGGTCTGGCCAACCGGGTGAAGGTCAATATCCGCTGGATTGATGCGGAAATTTTCGAGCAGGACGATAATGATATTACCGCCCAGCTTGAACCGTTGCACGCAATATTGGTGCCGGGCGGATTTGGCGAACGCGGCAGCGAAGGCAAGATCGCCAGTGTCCGCTTTGCCCGCGAACACAAGGTGCCGTTCTTCGGAATTTGCCTTGGCATGCAGATGGCATGCATCGAAGGTGCGCGGGCTGCGGGGCACGGCGGGGCATCTTCCACCGAATTTGGCCCGACCGATGAACCGGTCGTGGGCATCATCACCGAATGGATGAGCAAGGAAGGCCTGCAACAACGCGAAGCGGGCGGCGATCTGGGCGGCACCATGCGGCTCGGCGCCTATCCTGCGAAACTATCTGCCAACAGCCATGTCAGCACGATTTACGGCGGCGTAACCGAGATTTCCGAACGGCACCGGCATCGCTACGAAGTCAATGTCGCCTACCGCGATGCGTTGGAATCCGATGGCCTGGTATTCTCCGGCATGTCCCCCGATGGCTTGCTGCCGGAAATTGTCGAACGGCCCGATCATCCATGGTTCGTAGGTGTTCAGTTCCATCCGGAATTGAAGTCCCGCCCGTTCGATCCGCACCCCCTGTTCAGCGGCTTCATTGCGGCGGCTTTGCGGCAATCGCGCCTGGTCTGAAGATCTCAACCACTCCAGTCCGGGTGAGTTGCCTCCGGGTTCAGGCTATGTCGGACAGTAATTTTCGGTCACAATAGCGGGCAACTAATCCCAAACCTTTCAAATATTAACCATGAATATTTCTGTTCTTTCTTTTTTCGGATTTTTGTCGCATTAGTCGAAAATTAACTAGCTTCCCTGGGCGGGGGAGCGGCTGAATTGTTCGCATGAGAATTTTTTCGGCTTGTCCCGGGCTTTATCGTCTTCTGCGACCCGGACGATAAAACCTGGACATGGCGGTACCTCGGTGCCGCGGGGGCGGGTTTTACGATTCGCCCCCATTTGTTTGACCAATTTCCCTGCCGATAATTCGGTACTGCCGAAACAAAAACGGCCCGCCCCTTTCAGGGCGAGCCTCATAGATCGATTGCGTGGTCAAAATCAGGCGGCGTTGGCGCCGTCTTGTTCGATCTTGCCTTGCTGCTCCTCATCGGTTTTCACGATTTCGAGGCTGGCCTGGCCATTCACGGAAATTTTCTTGGGTTTCATCGCTTCAGGCACTTCGCGCACCAGATCGATGTTCAGCAGGCCATCTTCCAGCCGGGCATTTTCCACGCGGACGAAATCGGCCAGTTCGAAACGGCGTTCGAACCCGCGGTTGGCGATGCCGAGATGCAGCATTTCACCGGCAACTTCGCTCTCGTCGCGCTTCTTGCCTTGCACAACCAACAGGTTCTGCTGGGCGGTTATGTCGATATCGGCGGGCTTGAACCCGGCGACCGCGAGCGTAATGCGGTAATTATCTTCGCCCTGTTTCTGGATATTGAACGGCGGATAATTGTCGCCGCCGCCGGCATTTCTGGCCTGGCTTTCGAGCAGGTCGAACAGGCGGTCGAAACCGACAGTTGAACGGCGGTAAGGTGTAAAATCAAAACGTGACATCGTTACAAATCCTCCATTGAGCAATTTGACTGGACTTCATTTTACATAGGCACGGCCCGCATGATGCGGCGCCATGCCGACGACCCCTCATACCCATTGCGGCGCATGAGGCTGACACTTAAATAGGAATTGACCTGCGCCTTGCAAGATTTTCAGGCATGGGAAATTAATGCTCACCCAAAAGGATCGCTGATGACTACGCAGACAATCGACATTTTCACCAAATTCGGCTGCGGATATTGCTACCGTGCCAAGCAGTTGCTCGACCGCAAGGGCGCGAAATATAACGAATATGATGTCACTCTGGGCGGCACGAAAAAACGCGAAATGCTCGATCGCGCTCCCCATGCTCGCACGGTGCCGCAAATTTTCATCGGCGATGTCCATGTCGGTGGATCGGACGAGCTGGCGGCGCTGGACCGCAGCGGCCGGCTCGATGAAATGCTGGCCGGATAGGTCTGACCAATGCCGCGTATCGCCATTTTGCAAATGACCACCGGGATTGATCCGGCAGAAAATGCTGCGGTCATTGTTGCGGCGGTATCTGCAGCAAAGGCGGGCGGGGCGCAGATGCTGTTCACACCGGAAATGTCCGGCCTGCTCGACCGGGACCGCAGGCGGGCCGCGCCCCATATTGTTCCCGAATCTGAAAATCCGGTGCTGGCTGCCGTCCGCGATGCCGCGCGTGAACAGCAGCTATGGGTTGCACTCGGATCGCTTGCCGTGGCGGGCGATGGCGGCACATGGGCCAACCGGTCGCTGTTGATTGACGACCGCGGTCAGGTGGCGGCCCGCTATGACAAGATGCACATGTTCGACGTGGATCTGGCGAGCGGGGAAAGCTGGAGCGAATCGAGCGCCTACAAGGCTGGCGATGCAGTGGTGACAGCTGAAACACCGCTTGGCCGCCTGGGTCTGACGATTTGTTACGATCTGCGATTTCCGGCACTTTTCGATGCGCTGGGCCGGGCGGGCTGCGATCTGATCGCGGTTCCGGCTGCATTTACCGTCCCGACCGGCCAGGCGCATTGGCACGTGATGCAGCGCGCCCGCGCAATCGAGGCGAGCGCCTTCGTGATCGCCGCTGCGCAGGTGGGGGAACATGCGGATGGGCGCAGGACCTATGGGCACAGCCTGGTGGTGGACCCCTGGGGCGAGGTGCTGCTGGACATGGGCGGCGAGGCCGGCGTTGGCTTTGCCGATATGGACCTTGACCGGATTGCCGAGGTCCGCCGCCAACTGCCGAGCCTTGCCAATCGCCGAGATATGCCTAGATCGCCTGAACAATGATTGTTTTCGATCTTTCCTGCGATCGCGGCCACTGGTTCGAAGGCTGGTTCGCGTCCTCCAGTGATTTCACCACCCAGCGCGAGCGCGGCCTGCTGACTTGCCCGGAATGCGGGTCGGAAGAAATCATCAAGGCGCCGATGGCCCCGGCTGTCCCGGCCAAGGGTAATCGCCGGGTAAACCTGCCGGTGCCGCAGGAAGCAGCAAAGCCGGTTTCCAATGCGGAGATGGCGCCCGAAGTCGTGAAAGCGATGAAGGCGCTTGCCAAGGCGCAGGCAAAGGCGCTGGAAAACAGCACCTGGGTAGGCAATAAATTCGCCGAAAAATCGCGGGCGATGCATTACGGCGAGGCGGACGTGGCGATAATCCACGGTCAGGCGACCTTGAAAGAAGCGAAGGACCTGGCGGACGAGGGTATCGCCGTGGCTCCGCTGCCATTCCCGGTTGCCCCGCCCGAAGATCTGAACTGATTGCCAGCAGCCCGCGACCGTTCTAAACGACGCTGCGAATGCGCCCGTAGCTCAGCCGGATAGAGCACCAGATTCCTAATCTGGGGGCCACAGGTTCAAATCCTGTCGGGCGCACCATTATTTCCCGGCAGGATTATTCGTTGGCTGAATGCAGCCAGTCCGCATGGCGCGGGGCCTTTTTCGTCCGGCTCCATTCTTCCAGCATCGGCATGGCGACGCGCTTCAGTTCGGCATATTGTTCAGGCGTTCCGATATCGGCGGCCAGTTCGATGCGATGGCCGTTGGGATCGAAGAGATAGATCGATTTGAAGATACCGTGATGCGTCGGGCCGAGTACGTCGACGCCCTCGCTTTCGATATGCTGCTTGGCCGCGAGCAATTCTTCCTCCGAACCGACCCTGAAGGCGAGGTGCTGGACCCACACCGGGGTGTTTCCGTCGCGGCCCATCTGGGGCTGTCCCGGCAGTTCGAAAAACGCCAGCACATTGCCATTTCCGGCATCCAGAAAAACATGCATGTAGGGATCGTGTTCCCCGGTGGACGGCACCGTGTCTTCGGAGAATGCGGAGGTGTATTCCATCCCTAGCACGCGGTCATACCATTCGACCGTTTCTTTCGCATCCTTGCAGCGATAGGCGGCATGGTGAACGCCGCCGAGTTTGATCGGATGAGCGGTCATTGTGCGGTTTCCTTCTCGCCAATTTTCAGTGCGCCGCGCTTCATCTGGTCCGCCTCGATCGATTTGAACAGCGCGGTGAAATTGCCCTCGCCAAATCCTTCGTCCTTCTTGCGCTGGATGAATTCGAAAAACACCGGGCCAATGGTGGTCTGGCCGAAAATCTGCAGCAACAGGCGCGGATCGTTGTTCTCGGTCGATCCGTCGAGCAAGATGCCGCGTTTGCGCAATTCCTCCACCGGTTCGCCGTGGCCGGGCAGGCGATCTTCGAGCATTTCGTAATAGGTCGCGGGCGGCGCGCTGGCGAAGGGGGTGCCGAATGCTTTCAGCTTGTCCCACGATTCATAAAGATCCTCGCTCGACAGGGCGATATGCTGGATGCCTTCGCCGTTATATTCGCGCAGATATTCCTCGATCTGGCCGCCGCCGCCTGCGCCTTCTTCATTCAGCGGGATACGGATCTTGCCATCTGGCGCGGTCATCGCTTTCGATGTCAGGCCGGTATATTCGCCCTTGATGTCGAAATAGCGGATTTCGCGGAAATTGAAGATGCGTTCATAGAACGCCGCCCAATGCGCCATCCGGCCGCCATAGACATTGTGGGTCAGGTGATCGATCACTTTCATGCCTGCGCCAACCGGCCATTTTTCGGCCCCGTCTTCATAGATGAAATCAATGTCGTATATCGACAGGCCTTCGTGATGTTCGTCGGCATAGCGGTCGACCAGATAGATCAGCGAATGGCCGATCCCGCGGATGGCCGGGATGCGTAGTTCCATCGGCCCGGTCTGCGTTTCGGCCGGTTCGGCGCCGCGTTCCAGCGCCGCTTCATACGCGCGGCGGGCATCGCGCACACGGAAACCCATTCCGCAGGCGGAAGGGCCATGTTCGGCGGCGAAATAGGCGGCGGGGCTTTGCGGTTCATAATTGGCGATCAGATTGATGCCCCCCTGACGCCACAGCTGGACATCTTTTGACCGGTGGCGCGCGACCATAGAGAAGCCCATCGCTTCGAATACAGGTTCGAGCGTGCCCTTTTCCGGCGCGCTGAATTCCACGAATTCAAAGCCGTCGAGGCCAATGGGGTTTTCGAACAGGTCAGCCATGGGATCATCCTAAACAAGTTACAGTAGAAACTATATATGCCATCACAGGGTAGCATGTCAAAGCACCATCCCGCCACGTTCTGCCGCGCCAAGTACATTTACCGCTTGAACCGGCGATCCTAATATGATTCTAGAGGTGTGATGATGCACGAAGACCACAGGATCAGCCTGCCGAGGGAAAAATGGGCGCAAGGGTTGGCCCTTGCGTTGCTGCTGCTTATCGGGGGGCTGGCCATTGCGGGCCCCAGCGGCCTGCTGGCGTGGAGCGAAAATCTGCAACAGCTGGAACAGCGCCAGGCGCATATCGACAAGCTGCAGAAAGAGCGTGGGGCGCTGGCCAACCAGGTTTCACTGCTGAACCCGGAAAACGCCGATCCCGACATAGTGGGTGAACGGCTGCGGCGCGATTTGAACGTGGTGCACGAGGATGAAGTCGTCCTGATCCTGGATCAGGAATAACCCCTTTCCGCCATCTGATTACCGGATCGCTGCCCAATCCGGGAGGCGTAGTGCCCTTACGGATTTCGTATGCATAGGCGTTGCGTGCGCCGCATCGTTGCTCCATAGCTTGTCGCTTATTCAAGCGTAGCGGGCACGCTGCCCGACAACGCAAGAACATATCAGCTTGAGGATCCCAGCATTGGCCAAACCCGCCCAGAAAGCCGCATCCGGAGCCGCCCCGAAGTCCGCATCAAAATCTGCTGCAAAGCCCGCTGCCAAACCGGCAGCGCGCGGCAAGGCGGTTGAAAGTGACGAGGATTTTGCGCTGCGCAGCCTCCAGATGACGCATGAGGAAAACAGGCGGTTCGATGCAAGCGACGAACAATTGCTGCATTTCTACGAACAGATGCTGCTGATCCGCCGGTTCGAGGAAAAGGCGGGCCAGCTCTACGGCCTCGGCCTGATCGGGGGTTTCTGCCATTTGTATATCGGCCAGGAAGCGGTTGCCGTTGGCCTGCAGTCCGCCCTTTCCGAAGGGCTGGACAGCGTCATCACCGGCTACCGCGATCATGGCCACATGCTGGCTTACGGGATCGACCCGAATGTGATCATGGCCGAATTGACCGGGCGCCAGGCCGGTATTTCCAAGGGCAAGGGCGGGTCGATGCACATGTTCTCGACCGAGCATAAATTCTACGGCGGTCACGGCATTGTCGGCGCGCAGGTTGCGCTGGGCGGCGGACTGGCGCTGGCGCATAAATACCGCGAAGATGGCGGGCTGTGCCTCGCCTATTTCGGCGATGGTGCAGCGAACCAGGGCCAGGTTTATGAAACTTTCAACATGGCCGCGCTGTGGAACTTGCCGATCGTCTTCGTGATCGAGAATAATGGTTATGCAATGGGCACCGCAGTCAAGCGCAGCTCTGCAGAAACCGAATTCTATCGCCGCGGCACCGCTTTTCGCATTCCCGGCATGGATGTGAACGGGATGGATGTGCTGGAAGTGCGCGCCGCCGCCGAGATTGCCTTCGCCCATGTGCGCGAGGGGAAGGGGCCGGTGCTGATGGAACTTAACACCTATCGCTATCGCGGGCATTCCATGTCCGATCCGGCCAAATACCGCACGCGCGAAGAAGTGCAGGACCAGCGCGAGCACAACGACCCGATCGAACGGATCAAGAAGGAACTGGCCGAACGCGGCAAGACCGAAGAAAATATCAAGGCGATCGACAAGGCCATCCGCGCCCGCGTGGCGCAAGCCGCCGATTTTGCCGAAAACTCTCCCGAACCGGATCCATCCGAACTGTATACCGACGTGCTGGTGGAGTCCTACTGATGGCTGTCGAACTGAAGATGCCCGCGCTTTCCCCCACGATGGAGGAAGGCACCTTGGCCAAATGGCTGGTCAGTGAAGGCGATCATGTCGGACCCGGCGATATTCTGGCCGAGATCGAAACAGACAAGGCAACGATGGAATTCGAAGCCATCGATGAAGGCACTGTCGGCAAGATACTGATACCCGAAGGTACCGAGAATGTTGCTGTGGGCACGGTGATTGCCATGCTTTCAGGCGATGATGATGAGGGTGACGAGACTCCGGCTCCATCTCCGGCGCCCAAAGCATCGAACAAGGACGACGACGCGGGCGAGGGCAAGGACATTGGGCAGGAGCCGAGCGAGGCCGAAATCACCAGGCCAGTCAAAGCAGAGCCGAAAAAAGACCCGGCAATTCCAGCCGGCACCAACATGGCGACAGTCACGGTGCGCGACGCGCTGCGTGACGCGATGGCCGAAGAAATGCGCCGCGATGACCGCGTGTTCGTGATGGGTGAAGAAGTCGCCGAATATCAGGGCGCCTACAAGGTTACGCAGGGCCTTCTGGCTGAATTCGGCCCCAAGCGCGTCATCGACACGCCGATTACCGAATATGGTTTTGCCGGGATTGGCACCGGCGCGGCAATGGGCGGGCTGCGACCGATCGTCGAATTCATGACCTTCAATTTCGCAATGCAGGCGATCGATCACATCATTAATTCGGCTGCGAAAACGAACTATATGTCTGGCGGCCAGATGCGCTGCCCGGTGGTGTTCCGCGGACCCAATGGCGCCGCCAGCCGGGTCGGGGCGCAGCACAGCCAAAATTACGGGCCGTGGTATGCCAGCGTACCGGGCCTGATCGTGATCGCACCCTATGATGCCTCGGACGCAAAGGGCCTGTTGAAGGCCGCGATCCGCTGTGAAGACCCGGTCGTGTTCCTCGAAAACGAGCTGGTCTATGGCCGCAGTTTCGAACTGCCCGAACTGGACGATCACGTATTGCCGATCGGCAAGGCGCGGATCATGCGCGAAGGATCCGATGTGACCATCGTGTCCTATTCCATCGGTGTCGGCATGGCGCTGGAAGCGGCAGAGAAACTGGCGGAAGAAGGCATCGAGGCCGAAGTGATCGATCTGCGCACCCTGCGCCCTCTGGACAAGCAGGCAGTGCTCGACAGCCTGGCCAAGACCAACCGCGTCATCGTGGCGGAAGAAGGCTGGCCGACTTGCTCCATTGCATCGGAAATCATTTCCATCTGCATGGAAGATGGGTTCGACCATCTCGATGCGCCCGTTCTGCGGGTCTGCAACGTCGATGTGCCGTTACCTTATGCCGCCAATCTGGAAAAGATTGCCCTGCTCAACAGTGACGCGATTGTGGAAGCCGCTAAGAAGGTGACCTACCGCTGAGATTGTCCGACATGAGGCACTTGGCTAGTACCGCTGCTTCCAGAGCAGCGGCCCAGTAATTCGTGCTATCTGGATTAAAGCCCCGGCCGGGATCGTCCGACACCCAGGGTTCGGTCAAGGTGCCGGCGCAGCATCGACCACAAATATTGGGCGGGTATAGGAAATCGTTGTCTCGGGCAGATCGACGAACGGCAGGATGTCGCTGGGCGTATAGTCGATCCGAACAGAGATTTCCTTGGCGCCCGTCACCCGTGAAGTGGCCTGAGTTGTCGCCGTGACCTGCAGCCTGTCGGTATTAAGCAGATAGGGCGCGTTGACCGCTACGCCGCGGACCACCGATTGGATGTCCTCGTTGGCCATGTCGTTGCCCTTCTGGTCCTGGATCATCACCAACCTGCCGGCATCCGAGGCAAGCGAGCGAACCGCATTGTAATTCTGCAGATAGATGCCGGACTGAAACACACCGAACATCATTGTTATCAGCAGCGGTCCGAGCAGGGCAAATTCGATTGCGATGGCTCCGCTGCGATCACCGAGCAGGTGCCGGAAAATTTTCCCGTTTTTCATGATAACAGCACCACCATGCGATTGACCTGGAAATTGACTGGCCCCCCCACGCCAAATTGCGTCCACACCGGCGTATAGGTGTCATTGATCACGATATTGACATAGGATGTGACGACCGCTTTCTCTGGGCAATCTTCCTTCGTGGACACGCGATTGGCGCTGGCGTTACAGCGATACAACCGCGTCACCTTTACCTTTTCAGGGGAGAGATCGAGCGAATCTGCGATGATGTCTCTGATCTGGTCAGCGTTCGTCGCGGCGCCTTGAGCGGCAGCCATGGCAATGATTTCTCCCTCGGCAGCGCCCGATTGGAGTTGATGCTGGCGCGACACAATAGTGCCGGCTTCAAACGTCCCGAGGGCCATCAAGATAAGCACCGGCGCCACGATCGCGGTTTCGATCACCATGGAGCCGCGCAGATCGCGCAGCAGCGCGCAAAAAACGGTTGCCATGATCATGCCACCATCCTCACGCTGGCTACCGAACTGCCGACGGAGGTCGTGCTGTCCAGCGGACACAGCGTTTCCAACTTGGCGTTACCGAGGACCTTGATCTTGTAGGCCGAGATTTGCAGACATTGCGCGGTTACATTGGCCGTCCCGTTCACGGTCAGCGTCCCGTTGGGGAAATACATCAGACCCTCGATCAGTGAATTGGAATTACCATTAAGCTGATGGCCCGGCTCCGGCGGTGTGCTGCCTCGGTCTTCGAATATCAGGATGTCGCCCAGCCGATTGGCATCTTCGGCGTAGATCGTACCTTCGTAGAAAGACGAGGATGGCGGGGTCAGTGAAATCCGGTTGTTGTTTCCGTTCCCGCCGAGCTTGAGCCTAGCACCATTCTTGAGAATGAAGACGACGCCGTGGCCGGTGACGTTGTAGTTGGCCGCCAGATCGAGCTCGCCACCATCGATCACATATATCCCGGGGTTCAGCACCGTGGTGCAGGACACCACGAGGCTCGAATACGTACCGGCTTGCAGCGAAGCCTGCGTGTTCCCGCCCTTCCCGCTGCAATTATAGGTGCGGGGCCGGTCATCCGTTGGCGGGTCGAGATCGGCGTAGATATCTTTAAGGCCGGTCGCTCCTTCGGTAACGACGTCCTCGTTACCTTCCGGAACAGTGGCCTTGCCGCAGGTTACGATCGAGTCGGTATCAACAATCGCAGAAGCATCGATCACCACCGCGTCATCTGAACAGGACAAGGCGGCAAGACCGCATTTTGCCGAAACGGTGGCGTTCCCGCCAATATCGAGGGACGTTCCGTCTTCCGCCAGAGCGACAAGGCAGGCCTGATAAGTACCCCCCGGTGCGAACGAGGCTTGGGCCGTTGCCCGAATGGTGGCTGCACTGCCGGTAAGGAAGCTGCTGAAAGGCAGCGACCTGGTCGCGGTAGCGCTGACGATCACACTGTTGTCTGTACCGGCTGCGTAATTTGCGATGGAAATGGAAGGAATGGATGCGAAGGTTTTGACCTTGTCGAGATTGGTATCATATTCCTGCTTCGCACGGGTTTCGAAATAGCTCTTTGAATCTTCATGTGCCAAAGCCATGGCACCGGCGTAGGCTGCCTGGTCGACAGAATGCTGAAGTTCCCGTTTCCACATATACCATTGCGCGGTATCGACGGCATAGCCCGCTCCGCCGATCAGTGCCGGCATCCCAAGGGCTACCAACATAGTGGCATTGCCGCTCAGATTGGAGCGGAAATTGCCAAAGAAACGACGGATAGCCCCCATCAGATGTACCTTCCCATTCAGGATTCCAATTGATTAGGCCGGGCAATACGTCGGGATAGGTAACGGGACTGATAAACATCATGGTTAAGAATTTCTCTCGCGTATCTGGTGGATGGCCGGTTGACTTGCCCGCCGCAGCATGGCGAGAGGCAGGTAATGGATGATCTTCAACCTGGCGGATTGCCGCTTCCCGATCGGCTCGCGCTGGCATATTCGCCTGCATATATCCGGCCAGCATATATGTGCGTGATGGCCCTTGATCAGAGATTGGCCCAGATTATCAGTCAGGCCAGCGAACCCTTGCTGGCGCAAATGCGATTGGCATGGTGGCGCGATGAATTGGCCAAGCCGCCCGGACAAAGACCGAAGGGTGATCCGCTGCTCGATGCCATCGGCGAGATCTGGCGCGGTCAGGAAGCCGCTTTGCGATCGCTGGTCGATGGGTGGGAGGAATTGCTGAATGATCCGCCATTGCCGGCCAGCGCAGCAGAAAATTTCGCGCAAGGGCGCGCTGCTGGTTTTGCTGCGATAGCGCGTTTGGCGCGCGCGGATAATTGCGAAGAGGCTGTATCCCTGGCTGCGCGGCGGTGGGCGCTGGCCGATCTGGCGGCCAAGACATCGAATATGGACGAAAAGGCCGAAGTGCTGGCAACGGGCATGGCATTGGGGGACGTCCCCGTCCGCTTGCCGCGCGCCATGCGGCCGTTGCTGGTGCTGGACGGTCTGGCACGCACTTCATTGGCGGCGGGCGGCGCGCCCTTGATGCATGGCCGCCGCAATTTGCTGTCCGCAATGCGGCTTGGCTTGTTCGGCAGGTAGTCTATGTTACAGAAATCTCAGGGGAGTTTTGCAGATGAACCGGATATTTCTGGGCGCGCTAAGTGCGTTGATCTTGGCCGGAATCGGGATGTTCTGGTGGCAGGGCCGGGCCGAGGTGGAGCAAGGCGCGCCGCCGCCGCTCGCGCTGCCGGCAGAACCCGCCGAGCCGGATATCCCGATTGCCGATGCCAATGATTTGACCGGCCCCGCGCCGCCCGAAGCAACCGAGCTGACCCGCGAACAGCGCCGTTTTTTCCGTTACGACAAGAACCGTGACCGGATCATATCGCGCAATGAAATGCTGTCTTCGCGCACCGATGCGTTCCGGAAACTTGACAAGGACGGCAACAACCTGCTGTCGTTCGAGGAATGGGCCGTGGCCACTGCGACGCGGTTCGACAAGGCAGATCGCAACCGCGACCGCGAATTGACGCCAGAAGAATTCGCAACCACGAAACCAAAGGCAAAACCGGCCTGCCGCTGTTAGGCAGTTACCGGCTCGCCCGCTCCTATCTTCGTTGTCGCGTCGTAAAAAGCTGAAAACCCGTTCTCACTTTTCAGCATGATGCTCTCAGCCATTCCCCGAAATCGGCTTTGCCGCGGGTGGTGTAGGCTTCTTTGCGGGATTTCTTGTTCACATCGTGCAGCGGAGGGAACAGGCCGAAATTGATGTTCATCGGCTGATAGGTT
>JAGXGU010000076.1 GCA_024636575.1 Altererythrobacter sp. | reverse complement strand
GACTTGAAGACATCCTTCACTTCGGCGCGGCCGACCACGTGTTCGATCTTTTCCGGACCAAGTTCACCGGCCATTTCCTTGGCAATTTCTTCGGTCAGATGATAAATCACGTCGAAATATTTCATTTCGACCCGGTCACGCGCGACCAGTGCACGGGCCTTGGGATTGGGACGAACGCCGAATCCGATGATCGGCGCGTTGGATGCCGCCGCCAGAATTACGTCGCTTTCAGTTATCGCACCGACCCCGGCGTGCAGCACACGCACCTTGATCAGATCGTTCGACAGGGCATGCAGCGCGGTGTTGATCGCCTGGACCGAACCCTGCACATCAGCCTTCACCACAACAGGGAACTCGACCACGTCGGTTTTCATGGACGAGAACATCGCATCGAAATTGGTCGGGGCGAGTGCAGTGCGGGTTTCGGTTGCCTTTTCGCGGCGGTATTGCGCCACTTCACGCGCGCGCTGTTCATTTTCCACCACGGTCAGCTGCTCCCCGGCATCCGGCACACCGCCGAGGCCAAGGACTTCCACCGGCATGGACGGGCCAGCTTCCTTGATCTGCTTGCCCTGATCATTGATGATCGCGCGGACTTTGCCGCTTTCGGCGCCAACCACGAAATTATCGCCTGTCTTCAGGGTGCCGCGCGTAATCAGCACTGTCGCGACCGGACCGCGGCCCTTGTCGAGCTGCGATTCAATCACAGTTGCTTCGGCCGGACGATCAGGGCGCGCTTTCAATTCAAGCAATTCGGACTGCAGCGCGATCTTCTCCAGCAATTCATCCAGATTGGTCTTGTTCTTGGCCGAGATTTCAACGTCCTGCACATCGCCGGACATCGCTTCCACCATCACTTCGTGTTCGAGCAGACGTTCACGGATTTTCTGGGCGTTGGCTTCCGGTTTATCGATCTTGTTGATCGCGACAATCATCGGCACGCCGGCGGCCTTGGTATGTTTGATCGCCTCGATCGTCTGCGGCATGATGCCATCATCGGCAGCAACCACCAGCACCACGATATCGGTGACATTGGCCCCGCGCTGGCGCATTTCGGTAAAGGCCGCATGACCCGGCGTATCGAGGAAGGTGATCTTGTCACCATTCTTGGTGGTGACCTGGTAAGACCCGATATGCTGGGTGATCCCGCCGGCTTCACCGCGCACCACGTCGGTCCCGCGCAGGGCATCGAGCAGGCTGGTCTTGCCGTGATCGACATGACCCATGATCGTGACCACAGGGGGGCGCGGACGTAGGGTTTCCTCCGGATCGGAATCGACTTCCTTCTGAATGTCGACATCGCTTTCGGATACGCGCTGGATGGTGTGGCCGAATTCCTCGACCAGCAATTCGGCAGTGTCCTGGTCGATCGTCTGGTTGACGGTGACCATCATGTCCATATTGAACAGCGCCTTCACCAGATCGGCGCCCTTTTCGCCCATCCGCTTGGCCAGTTCCTGCACCGTGATAGCTTCCGGCACCACGACGTCGCGGTACTGCTTCTCGCGCTGCTTGCGGGCTCCGCCGCCTTGAATGCGACGCTCCTTCTCCCGCGCACGCTTGAGCGCAGCGAGCGAACGGGCGCGCGCGCCTTCGTCTTCATTAAGCGCCCGGTTGACGGTCAACTTGCCGCTACGCCGACGATCTTCCTCGGCCTTGCTGGTGCGTTTTTCTTCTTTCTTCTTCTTTTCCGGACGCTTGGTTTCCGGACGGGCAACCGGCGTGAAGCGGCGCGCGGCGGGTGCCGGCGTTGCTTCGGCATCCATGATCGCCTCAACCACGGCTTCGGCTTCCGCATCCAGTTCCTGGGCGGCTTTCTTGGCTTCTTCTTTCGGAGTTGCCTTGGGGGCAGGAGCGGCCTCGGCTGCTACTTCTTCCGGCTTCGCTCCGTCCACTTCGCGATTGGCTTCGGCGCGCTGCTTCTCTTGTTCAAGCGCCTTGGCTTTCTGTTCTTCTTCACGGCGGCGAGCCTCTTCACCGGAACGCAGCCGGTCTTCTTCGGCCTCGCGCTGCAGGCGAGCGACACGTTCCTGCGCGGTTTCGTTGGATACCGGCGCCTTTTTGGCAGCAGGCTTCGGCGCGACCTTGGGGGTCGGCGCAGGCGCAGGAGCGGGAGCCGGTTCGGCCACAACTTCCTCGACCGGCTGAGCCTCGCCAGGCTTCACCAGCTTGCGGCGACGCTTCACCTCGACCGTGACCTTGTTGGTCCGCCCGTGGCTGAAGGTTTGTTTGACCTCACCGGCATCAACCGCCCGCGATAGGCCCAGAGGCTTGCGGGTGCGTGTCGGTTTGTCTTCAGTATCGCTCATAAAGCTCGTCTATCCTTCAAAACTCAATTCGTCGTCCAACTGATCCGCTGAATGCGGCGCACCGGCGTTATTCTCGGCAACATTTCCGGCCTGTCCGGCTTCCCCGAACCGCCCGATGAAATGCAACAACCGCATCAGAACAGGCGTGATCCGTTCGGCTGATCGTTCATCGGCCAGCGCCAGATGGACGACATTGTCGCGGCCCAATGCCACAGACAGAGCCGCGCGGTCCAGTGGCAACCGGATTCCCTGTGCGCCGGACCCTTCAAGATCGCGGCCGACGCGCCAGGCCTGGTCCAGCTTGCGGTTGCCGTCCAGACTTGCATCACCGGCGTGCATCAGCATCGCCACCCGGCCCGATCGGGCCTGTTCGGCAATCCGGTCTGTGCCCAATATAAGCTTTCCCGCCCGCATTTCGAGGCCCAGCCGGTCACATAATAGCCGCCTCAGCCCCAATTCGATCCGGTCGGGCAAATCTTCGGGCACTTCCAGTCTGGTGCCCTTGAACGCGCGCGCAAGCGCACCGCGCAATTTGCCTTTGGACAGTGCCGTCTCAAGTTCGGCACGCGAAACACCCAGCCAGGCACCGCGCCCGGGGGCCCGTGCCAAAAGATCGGGCAGAACCTGTGCCGTTCCATCCGGCCCATCCGGCGAGATCGCCAGCCGGATTAGGCTGTCGCGCGGGGCAGTTTCGCCCGACAGGATGCACTTGCGTTCCGGGCAGGATTCCTGGGCCCGGGAAGTGCGGGTCTTGCGGGTGTCGGCTTTGGCGGAATTTACGCGCTCATTGTGTGGAGTCCGCATCAGCGGCCTCCTGTGTGTCGGAGGCAGCAGCTTCGGCGGCGGGCGCTTCAGCGGCAGGCTCTTTGGCAGCGGGTTTTGCAGCGGCAGGTTCTTCGTCTTCGAACCAATGCGCGCGCGCGGCCATGATGATCTCGTTGCCCTGTTCTTCGGTCAGGCCGAACACACCCAGCACACCGCCCTTGTCTTCGGTACGCTGCGGACGCTTCATCGGCGGGCCGTCGGCATTCGCGCGGCGGCGCGGCGCTTCGCGCTTCTTGGCGATCAACTCATCCGTGGCCAGATCAGCCAGATCGTCGAGCGTCATAATACCGGCCTTGCCCAGCACGACCAGCATTTGCTCGGTCAGGTGCGGCATGGTGGCCAGTTCGTCCTCGACGCCCAGCTCGCGGCGTTCGGCGCGCGCGGTTTCTTCGTGCCGTTCAAGCGCTTCGGTGGCGCGGCTCTGCAGCTCTTCCGCCAACTCCTCGTCGAAGCCTTCGATACTGGCGAGTTCCGCCAGTTCGACATAGGCGACTTCTTCCAGCTCGGCAAAGCCTTCGGCCACCAGAAGCTGCGACAGAGTTTCGTCCACGTCGAGTTCTTCTTCGAACATCTTGGAGCGTTCGGAGAATTCCTTCTGGCGCTTCTCGCTTGCTTCTTCTTCAGTCATGATGTCGATCTGATGACCGGTCAACTGACTGGCGAGACGGACATTCTGGCCGCGGCGGCCAATCGCCAGGCTGAGCTGATCATCGGGAACAACCACTTCGATGCGGCCTTCTTCCTCGTCCAGCACCACGCGGCTGACGGTGGCCGGCTGCAAACCGTTGACCACGAAGGTCGCGGTGTCTTCCGACCACGGAATGATGTCGATCTTCTCGCCCTGCAATTCCTGAACCACGGCCTGAACGCGGCTGCCTTTCATGCCCACGCAGGCGCCGACCGGGTCGATACTGCTGTCATGGCTGATCACGCCAATCTTGGCGCGGCTGCCCGGATCGCGCGCGGCGGCCTTGATTTCGATGATGCCGTCGTAAATTTCGGGCACTTCCTGCGCGAACAGCTTCTTCATGAAATCGGGATGTGCGCGGGACAGGAAAATCTGCGGACCGCGATTGTTGCGTTCCACCTTGGTGATCAGGGCACGGACACGTTCGCCGACACGCGCGGCTTCGCGCGGGATCTGCTGATCGCGGCGGATAACGCCTTCCGCGCGGCCGAGATTGACGATTACATGGCCGAATTCCACCGATTTGATCACTCCGGTGATCACTTCGTTGGTCCGATCCTTGAATTCTTCATATTGGCGTTCACGCTCCGCATCGCGGACTTTCTGGAAAATCACCTGCTTGGCGGATTGCGCATCGATGCGGCCCAGATCGACCGGCGGCAGCGGATCGACGATGAAATCACCCACGGCGGACCCCGCCTGCAGCTTTTCAGCCTGCTTCAGATCGACCTGCTTGAAGTAATCTTCGACTTCCTCGACCACTTCCACCACGCGCCACAGGCGCAGGTCGCCGGTCAACGGGTCCAGCTTGGCACGGATATCGTTTTCCGCCCCATATCGGTTGCGCGCGCTCTTCTGGATCGCTTCTTCCATCGCTTCGATCACGATCGACTTATCGATCATCTTCTCGGTCGCTACGGCGGTCGCAATTGCGAGTAGCTCTGCCTTATTGGCGGAAATTGCACTGGCCATCAGTCGTCAGCCTTCTCTTCTTCTTCAAAAATCTCGTCGGCACCGCTTGTGTCGATCGGTTTGGTTGCAGCGATCAGCGCATCCGTCAGGATGAGCTTTGCCGAATGGATTGTGTCCAGCGGAACGGAATATTGTTTTGCCTGCCGGTCTTCAATAGTTACCGTGCCACCTTCGATTCCGATCAGTTTACCACGGATATTGCGCTGACCGTCGATTTTTTCGGTCAGGGCGATCTTGGTTTCATGGCCGGCCCAATTGGCGAAATCCTTGGGCCGTGTAAGCGGGCGGTCGATACCGGGGGAACTTACTTCGAGGTGATAATTCCCCTCGATCAATTCCTCGCCCGATTCTTCCGCCTCGTCGATCCTGGCCGATACCGCGCGCGACAAGGCGGCGCATTGATCGATCAGCAACTGCCCGGTGGCGGGGTCTTCTGCCATGATCTGCAAGGCGAGTTCACCGTCACCGGCTTCCGAACCGGTCATGATCACGCGCACCAGATCAAGCCCGAGCGTGGCCGCTTCGGGTTCGATAATCTGTGTCAGGCGTGCCAGATCGGCCATTCTTGCTCCGTTTACTGGACATATAGGGCAAAGCAGTTTCGCGCCGGCCCCTTTCGGCGCCAGCCCCACTTCATCAAGACAATGTCGGGATGGCCGCTAATTAGGTGAGGGCGCGGCGCAATGCAAGCGCCAAAAACAATTCAACGCCGATCACCCTGCCTATTCAGCCAGCCCGTGCTTCTTGATACAATGGCGCAATTGGTCATAGCTTAGGCCGAGCGCCTTGGCAGTCTGGCGCTGGTTCCAGCGGTGTTTGCCCAGTGCATGTTCCAGGATCGATCGTTCATGATCGTCCACTGCAGCGCGCAGATCATCGATATTTTCAAGTTCCAGCGCAGTTGCTGACACAATGGGTGCAGCCGCGCCTTTGGCTGGCTTTCCATCGGTAACCGGCTTCTTGGCTGGTTCGAAGGGTTTCCACGGACTGTCGAACGGGTCGAATACCAGATGGCTGATCGGTTCCTGCCAATTGTCCCACCGGTAAACGCCGCGTTCCACGACATTGCGCAACTCGCGGACATTTCCGGGCCACGGATATTCTTCCATTTGCCGCGCAACATGATCGGAAAAACCCGGCCAGCTTTCCCAGTCGATTTCCGCCGCCATCCTGCGCCCGAAATATTCCGCCAGCACCCCAATATCGCCCTCCCGCACCCTCAGTGGCGGCAGGGTAATCACCTCGAAACTGAGCCGGTCCAGCAAATCGGCGCGAAACGCACCCTGATCGGCCATGTGCGGCAGGTTTTCATTGGTCGCCGCCACGATCCGCACATCAACCTGGATCGGGCGGGATGATCCGATCCGGGTCACTTCACCATATTCGACCGCACGCAGCAACCGTTCCTGCGCGCCCATCGACAATGTGCCCAGTTCGTCGAGAAATAGCGTACCCTTGTCGGCTTCTTCAAACCTGCCGACACGGGCTTTGGTAGCGCCGGTGAAAGCACCCGCTTCGTGGCCGAACAATTCAGCTTCGATCAACGCTTCCGGAAGGGCGGCACAATTCATGGTCACCAGCGGTTCGCCCCAACGGTTTGACAGGCGGTGCAGCCGTTCGGCAATCAATTCCTTGCCGGTTCCGCGCTCCCCCACCACCAACACTGGACGGCGCATAGGTGCGGCGCGGCTGGCCCGCTCTACCGCGTCGAGAAAGGCCCCGGACTGGCCAATAAACTGGTTATCGCGCTCCATTGACCCAACCTATAGGAAAATTTCCCGAATGTTGGCAAGCGTTACCATAACCGCCGAACGAGTTGGTCTTGGAAATCGCGGAATTCCGGGCTTTTTGCAGTTTGGCATACTCCTTGCTCTATGGTGAACAACTTAATTCGGGAGCACCAGACTATGTACAACCGCAGCTTTTTCCAGACCAAGCTTGGTCAGGCAGCAACTGCCAGCATTCTTGCCATGGTCGCATTCGTGGCCATGAGCGGCCAGATGCAGATAGCGCCGCCATTCGGTTCTGCCCATGCAGCAACGATGGATTGCAATGTTGTGGAGCTCGCATGACCGATCAGTCCGACACCAACCCCCTAGGGCCGGAGCGTGTCTCCCCCCCGGATACTGCTCCGGCCCGCCTTTCTTCGTCCGGCAGCAGCGCGTCCCGCTTCGAAACCGAAGTGGAGCGCCTTCGCCGCAGCCCAACCCCGACACAAAGCCATCCCAACCAGGGTAACGCCAGAAAGTCGGGCGAGTTCAATTTTTCCGGAGTACCCTTGATGGGAATTTTCAGCCGTACACGCGATATCATTGCCGCCAATTTCAACGATATGCTCGACAAGGCGGATGACCCCGCGAAGATGATCCGCATGATCATCCTCGAAATGGAGGAAACCCTGGTCGAAGTTCGCGCCAGCGCGGCGCGGACGATCGCCGACCAGAAGGAAATGCATCGCCACACCGTCAAGCTGGACAAGCTGCAGGCCGACTGGGGCGAGAAAGCCCAGCTGGCGCTGAGCAAGGATCGCGAAGATCTGGCCCGTGCTGCCCTGGTCGAAAAGAAGAAGGCCGGCGACATGGCCGACCAGCTGAATGCGGAGATTACCGTACTTGACGATGCCCTGCGCGCTTACGAACAGGATATCGGCAAGTTGCAGCACCGCCTGCGCGAAGCTCGCAGCCGCCAGACTGCCATCGCGGCCCGTCTGGAAAGCGCCGAAAACCGCGTGAAGCTGCGCACCCTGCTCAGCACCGAGCGGGTGGACGAGGCGCTTTCGCGTTTCGACCAGCTGGAACGCCGGGTCGATTACGCAGAAGGCCGCGCCGATGCGATGAGCATTGCCGATGGCACCGACAAGCCGTCGCTCGCCGACGAGATTGCCGCGCTGGAAGGCGCGGACAAGGTGGACGAAGAACTCGAAGCAATGAAGCGCGCCATGGGCAGCGCAGCGCAGAAGGAAGATTAAGCCATGGGTTCTGAAGTATTCATCATTCCTGCCATATTCATCGGGCTGCCGTGGATCGTTCTGCATTATATCACCAGATGGAAAACCTCTGCCACAATAACCGGTGACGACGAACAATTGCTGGATGAGCTCTATCATCTCGCCAAACGTCTCGACGACCGGATGGACACGGTCGAGCGCCTGGTCGCTTCCGATAATCCGGACTTCAAGAGCAACCGGTTGCTCCATGACCGGGACATAGACAACCAGCCGCTGCGCGAACTCGACCGGCTGCTGGCCGAAAAGAAAGGGGCCAAATGATGACCAGCGAACGCACCACACTTTACCGCGACAAACAAAACGCCAAGCTGATGGGCGTCTGTTCCGGGATCGCCGATTACACCGGGGTCAATGCAATGTGGGTCCGGCTCGGCTTCATCGGCCTGATCATGACCGGAATTCTCAGCCCGATTGTGCTGCCCCTTTATTTCCTGGCCGGCATCCTGTTGAACAAGAAGCCTGAGCATCTTTATGTGGACAAGGATGAACAGAAATACTGGCAGCGCGTGCGCCAGTCACCGACCCGGACCGCCCGCGAAATCCGCTCGCAATTCCGCGACATTGATCGCCGACTGGCCGATGTGGAGACATATTACGTCACCAGCAACCCGCGCCTGTCGGCTGAAATCGACCGGCTGCGCTGATATTCGAACTTAGGGAGGACTGAAATGGAAGAACTAGTTGCATTGGTGGCTGTCTCGGCACCGTTCCTGATGGTTGTCGGCCTCGTCTGGATCAAGAGCCGGAGCAAGCTGGAAGAAAAGCGGATTGCCGCCACTGCGGAAAGCAGCGCCGAGAAAGCTGCGCAATATGCATCCCACACGGCCGATCTCGAAAAACGCGTACAGGTGCTGGAACGCATCGTGACCGACCGCGGCTATGACATTGCCACCCAGATCGAGGCGCTGCGCGATACGCGCGCTGTCGAGGGTGATGCAGGGGTTCCGCTCAACGTGTCCAAGCGGGAGAACGTCTGATGCCGTTTGAATTCACCCCGCAAGTTATCGCAATCGTTGGCGTTGCCGGCATGATCGGTTGGGTCCTGACAACATGGATCCGGGTCAAGAACGGCTATCCGCTCGATGGCGCCTGGGGCCAGGCAGTCTATCCCAAATCCGATGCAGAGGCGCAGGAACGGGTTGGCAGGCTAACCCAGGAAAACGCCCAGCTGCATGCGGAAATGGGTTCGATCAAAGACCGGCTTGCCGTGGTCGAGCGGATCGTGACCGATGGGGGTTACGGTCTCACGGCGGAAATCGACAGATTGCGTGATGACCGGGCGAACGGCGTTCCTTTGCGGCAACGTCAAGCAGAGCGGAGTGCCTGATGGGAGAACTTGCCGTCATTTTCGGGTTTATCCTGCTGATCGCGATCATCACTTTCGGAATGGGTGGTGCGATCCACAAGCGAGACCTGGCTTTCAAACAGCGCAAGCTGGAACTGCAGGCGAGCAAGGCGTCCGGCATCGGACCGGAGGCGGCTCAGAAGATCGAGATGCTCGAACAGCGCGTGCGCGTGCTGGAACGGCTCGCCACCGATCGCGGGCAGGACCTGGCCCTTCAGATCGAAAATCTGCGCAATTCGGCACAACCGGAAATCGCGGCCGATTATTCCATCCAGCATCAGGAAACCCGCGCATGACCTGGGCCAGTGCAATTGTCCTGATCGTCCTGATTTCGGCCATCGTTGGCGTGATGCGGTCGCGCAGCAGAACGGCGGATCACCGCAGCCAAAATCGTGATCGCACCGAAGATGCGGCGGTATCGGGCCGTGAACTGGAATTGCAGCGCGAAGTGATGGATCTGCGCGAACGGATCAAGGTTCTCGAGCGTATCGCCACCGACGCGAACAGCACCGAAACCCGCGAAACCAGAGCTATCGCAGACGAAATTGAGCGGTTGCGGGACAAGTAGGGCGAATTCTTGATTAAGGTTCAAGAGGAGGACCGGGACATGAATGACCAGATTATCATTGCTGCAACCATCGTGACCGGCCTTGGACTGGTGGCCCTGATCGCGTTGCGCGGATGGCTCGGCTGGCTGGCGCTGAAGGAACGCGAACTGGACCGGATGACGGCGAACCTGCGCGGCAACCCGCGCGAGATCGAAGGCGGCGCGATTGCAGGCGCGGCGCGGATCGAGATCGCCGATCTCAAGGAACGCATCAAAAAGCTGGAAGCCATCGCCAGCGGGGTGGATTTGTAAACGAGGCTGCCTACATGTGCAGCAATCCCGGAATCGTCATTGCGAGGGGCGCAGCGACGAAGCAATCCATGGGCGGATGCGCGCAAGCCACCGGATTGCTTCGCTCCGCTCGCAATGACGAGTTCTGACTTGCGAACACTCGATGACATATCCGAAGAATATGAATTCCTCGAAGGCGACGAACGCTACCGCCTGCTGATCGAGCTGGGGCGGGAGCTGGACACGATGCCCGATGCCCTCAAAACCGACGCAACGCTGGTGCGCGGTTGTTCCGCCAGCGTGTGGGTCTATCCCACCAGCCAGGACGGCAGGCTTCATTTTCTGGCCGACAGCAACGCGGCGATCACCAAGGGGATCGTGGCACTGGTCATTTCGGCGGTGCAGGACAAGCCGGCGAGCGAAGTCGCGGCGATGGACGTGACCGCTGCGCTCGAACCCTTCGACCTCAGGAACCAACTCAGTTCCAACCGCACGCAGGGCGTTCCGAACATGATCGCTCTGATCAAACAGCACGCCGCCCGCCTCGCGGCTGCTGCCTGACGTGCGCCCGCTTTACCTATCGGGCGGAATTGTTTCGGTTGGGCTGGGCGCAGTCGGGGCTTTCCTGCCCTTGATGCCCACCGTGCCGTTTCTGCTGCTGGCTGCCTATTGTTTCGCGCGCAGCAATCCCGAATGGGAGGCGAAGCTGCTCGATCATCCGCATTGGGGCCCGCAATTGCGCGATTGGCGCGATCGGCGAGCAATTTCCCGCCGGGCAAAGACGGCCGCAATCATCGCAATGACCATTGGCGCGGTATTCACCTGGTACACGCTGGGCGCGCCCTGGTATTATATCTCTCTGGCGATACTGGTGATCTGCGGAGGCTGGATTGCCACCCGGAACGAGTGAAGCCGAAAGCTCCGCTTTCTCGCCGCAATTGCAGCTTTCGCGGAACCGGCCGGTTTCGCTGCCGTTGATAAGAGAGTTTCAATGGAGAAAAACGTGAGCATTCTGATTCTAATCGCCAGTATTCTGTTGCCGCCGCTGGGCGTGGCCCTGAAACACGGCATCAGCCGGGATTTCTGGATCAATCTGATCCTGACCATCATCTTGTTCGTGCCAGGCGTAATCCACGCGATCTATGTCAATTTCCTGAGGTAGCGTTCAATAAAGCCGCATCGCGGCTCAGGCTCAGGCTCCGGCGCTTTCCCGGACCACGGCAATCCCCGCTTTGCGCTGGCGCTTTAGTTCCGCCTTCAGCTTCGCCGGATCGCGGGCAATCACGAAACCGAAGCTGACCCCGCCTTCCTTGCCGATGGTCGCATGGTGCAATTTATGCGCTTGCACCAACCGCTTGGCATAACCGTGTTTGGGCACCCATTTGAAATAGCGCTGATGCACCAACCCGTCATGCACCAGCGTGTAGATGATGCCGTACCCGAGGATTCCCAGCCCGATCCATGTGGCCGGTTCCCACGCATGGGTACCCGCAACAATCGGGCTGCCCAAGGCGAACATGGAAATGCTCATCACTGCACCCACGATGCCGTAGAGATCGTTTTTCTCGAACATATTGTCATGCGGTTCGTGATGGTCGCGGTGCCAGCCCCAGCCCCAGCCATGCATGATGTATTTGTGGCTTGCCCAGGCGGTCCATTCCATTGCCATGATGGTGGCAATCACGATCAGGAAGGGAACGGCTATATCCATGGCAGGGGCCACTATAGACTAATCATCCTTGGGGAAAAAGAATTTCGCGATTTCTTCGCCGATGCGCGCGGGGCGCAAGGTTTCGGCATCGATACAGCACCAGCTGGAACTGATTTCCGCCAATACTTCCTCCCCGCGCTCGATCACCGTGTGGTAAAACGCGCGGGCCCCTTTGGTGCTTTCCAGCACGGTGCGGGCAATCACCTTATCGTCCAGAAACGCCGGTTTTCTGTAGGTTATCTCGTGCTTCAGGGCCACCCATGCCCGGCTGGCCACGGCATCTGCCGGGGCGATATTGCGCCAGTGGGACAGCACGGCATCCTGCACCCAGCCAAGATAGCGGGCATTGTTTACATGCCCCATAAAGTCGATATCGGCAGGCAGGATATCGATGTGGTGGGTATATGGTTTGGCTGACATGGATGTAAGATAGGCGTTCAAACCTTTCCTTTCCATGACTAGGCATTTCCTGCGCGCGAGATTGCTTGCAACTGTTGCCCATTGGTCGCTAATTCTGCCGCCATGGCCAATAATTCAAATCCGGGCAAACCGCGCACATTATACGAGAAGATATGGGATGCCCACGTCGTGGAAACGCGCGAGGACGGCACCAGCCTGATATTTATCGACCGGCATCTGGTGCATGAAGTGACCAGCCCGCAGGCATTCGAATCGCTCAGGATGGCTGGCCGGAAGGTCCGCCGCCCAGACCTGACGCTGGCTGTCCCGGACCACAATCTTCCCACCACCGCCCGCCTGGATGCAGATGGCAAGCGGATCCCGATTGCCGACGCGCAGAGCGCCGCGCAGCTTGCCGCGCTGGAAGCCAACGCGCCCGCCTTCGGCATCCGCTATATCGACGCCAGCGCCGCGGAACAGGGTATCGTCCATGTCGTCGGCCCCGAACAGGGGTTCTCCCTGCCCGGATCGACCATCGTCTGCGGCGATTCCCATACCGCTGCGCACGGCGGGGTCGGCGCGCTCGCTTTCGGGATCGGCACCAGCGAAGTGGAACACGTGCTCGCCACGCAGACGCTGCAGCTGAAGCGTTCGAAGACGCTGGAAGTGGTAGTCGATGGCGCGCTGGGCATCGGGGTAACGCCCAAGGATTTGATTCTGCATATCATCGGTGAGATCGGCACCGCGGGTGGGACCGGATACGTGATCGAATACCGCGGCAAGGTGTTCGAGGAGATGAGCATCGAAGGCCGGCTCACCGTGTGCAATATGTCGATCGAGGCCGGTGCCCGCGCGGGCCTGGTCGCGCCGGATGAAAAGACCTTCGCCTATCTCGCCGGCCGCCCGCTTGCGCCCAAGGGGGCTGACTGGGATGCCGCACTGGCGTGGTGGCGCAGTCTGCCGAGCGATCCGGGCGCGCTGTTCGACAAGAGCGTGCGGATTGACGCGGGCGATATCCAGCCGACGGTAACCTGGGGCACTAGTCCCGAAGACGTGGTGCCCATCGGCGGCAAGGTCCCCGATCCGGCCAGCTTTGCCGATCCCTCCAAACAGGCGGCAGCAGCCAAGAGCCTGGATTACATGGGCCTGACGCCCGGTCAGCTGCTGTCCGAAGTGCCGGTGGAGAATATCTTTATCGGCAGCTGCACCAACAGCCGGATCGAAGATTTGCGATCCGCAGCACACGTCCTGCGCGGAAGGCACAAGGCAGACACTGTCAAATGGGCCATTGTCGTGCCCGGCTCCGGCCTCGTGAAAATGCAGGCCGAGGAAGAAGGTCTCGACAAGATTTTCACCGATGCCGGTTTCGAATGGCGGGAACCGGGTTGTTCGGCCTGCCTCGGCATGAACCCCGACAAGGTTCCGCCGGGCGAACGCTGCGCCTCCACCAGCAATCGTAATTTCGTCGGCCGGCAGGGTCCTGGTGCACGAACCCACCTGATGTCCCCCGCGATGGCTGCGGCAGCGGCGGTGGCGGGGCATCTGACAGATGTCCGCGACTTGCCGACCTAAACTGTTTTACAGCGCCCGCTGTTCCACATTGAGCTCAATTCCGGGCTTGAACTGCGCTCTGGCCGATCACATAGGTAGATAATGACCAAGAAAACCCCCTCATCGCTCCCCAAGTCTCTGGGCGGAAAAGCCGCCATGGCAGGCGCCGCAATCGGATCTGCGGCCATCGCCGCGGCCCTGCTTTACGCTTCCAAACAGCGTGAAAAGAAAGAGAATGGGTCCAAGTCGCCGCCGGTGAACCCGCCGGAGACCGATTGATGAATCGTGTTTCGACCATTAGCGGCCGCGCCATCCCGTTCGGCCGCAAGAATGTCGACACCGATGTGATCATCGCTGCAGAATGGCTGAAAACGATCAGCCGCGAGGGGCTGGGCGAAGGCGCCTTCGCCAGCATCCGTGCGGAACCGGGCAATATATTTGACGAGCCAGCCTTTGCCGGGGCGCCAATCCTGATTGCGGGCGATAATTTCGGTTGCGGCTCCAGCCGTGAACACGCCGCATGGGCGCTGCTCGACATGGGGATAACTGCGGTTATCGCACCTGGTTTTTCGGACATTTTTGCCAGCAATGCCTTCAAGAACGGCATTCTGAGCGTGACCTTGCCGCAGGAGCAGATCGACCGTTTGATGGAAGTCGCGCAGACCGATCCGATTACGGTCGATCTGGAAACCCAGACAGTCACCACCCCATTTCAGGACCGTTTCACTTTCGAAATCGATCCGTTCCGCAAGACATGCCTGACCGAAGGACTGGACGAGATCGGCCTCACCTTGGCGCGGGACGAAGCTATCGGCACTTATGAAACTCGCCAGGCCGCGCAGATGCCGTGGCTGGCCAAAGGAATTGCAGCATGAAAGCACTCTTGTCCAAAGCCGTTGGCGGCCCCGAAACGCTGGTCCTGGAAGACATGCCCGATCCGGTTCCGGGCAAGGGCGAAGTGCTGGTCAAGGTGGCCGCATGTGCGATCAATTATCCCGATGCGCTGATCATCCGCGACATGTATCAAGTGAAGCCGCCCCGGCCATTTGCGCCCGGTAGCGAAATCTCCGGCACCATCGAGGCGCTGGGCGAAGGCGTCGAGGGCTGGAAGGAGGGCGACCGTATTCTGGCCGGCACCGGCTTTGGCGGGCTTCAGGAAAAAATGGTCCTGTCCGCCGACAAGATTTTCCGGGTACCGGACGGCGTATCGCTGCCCGAAGCGTCAGCCTTGCTGATGACCTATGGCACCACCATCCACGCCCTCAAGGACCGCGCGCAGATCAAGGCGGGCGACACCATGCTGGTGCTTGGCGCGGCAGGCGGCGTCGGGCTGTCGGCGGTCGAACTGGGCAAGGCATATGGCGCACGGGTCATCGCCGCCGTATCGAGCGAAGAAAAGGCTGAAGCCTGCCGCAAGGCCGGGGCGGATGATGTCGTCATCTACCCGCGCGCACCGTTCGACAAGGATACATCCAAACAGCTCGCCAGCGCATTCAAGGAAGCCGTGGGGCCGAACGGCGCGGACATCGTCTATGACATTGTCGGCGGCGATTATTCCGAACCGGCGCTGCGCGCGATCGCCTGGGAGGGGCGCTTCCTGGTGGTGGGCTTCCCCGCCGGGATCGCCAAGATGCCGCTCAATCTGACCCTGCTGAAAAGCTGCGACATTCGCGGCGTGTTCTGGGGCGCTTTCGCGATGCGCGAACCGAAGAGAAACGCCGAGAACATCGCCGAACTGTTCCAGCTGTGGGAAGATGGCAAGATTTCCCCGCTGGTCAGCGAGACCTACCCGCTCGAACGGGCGGGCGAGGCGATTGCCAAGCTGGAAAGCCGCGGCGCAATCGGAAAACTCGTCGTGACCATGTGATTTCGCGGCGGTTGCCAGGGCGGCTAATTTCCGCCCACGTGGCACCGATGCTTGCGGCTGGGGGTTTGTCGGCCTATTTCCATGCAAGAGATTTCAATTGGCCCAACCGGAGGCACCTATGACCAATTTCAAGGACCGCGAGCGCGGCGAAGAAGCCAAGTTCGCCCATGACGAAGAAAGCGCCTTCAAGGTCGCTGCGCGCCGCAACCGGCTGCTCGGCCATTGGGCGGCGGAAAAAATGGGCCTGACGCCCGAGGAAACCGAAGCCTATGCCAAGGCGGTGGTACAGGCCGATTTCGAAGAAGCGGGCGATGAAGATGTGATCCGCAAGCTGCTCGGCGATCTGACCAGCAGCGGGGTCGAGATCGATGAAGCGGGCATTCGCGCCGCGCTGGAAGATCGCGCTGTTGAGGCGCGCCGCCAATTGATGAGCGAGTCCTGACATAATGCCCATGTCCGGCGCAGAAATCGAAGGCATGATTCTGGCCGCCCTGCCCGATGCGACGGTTGAAATGACCGATCTGGCGGGCGACGGCGATCATTGGGCTGCCAAAGTCACCTCGGCACAGTTCGCCGGCATGAGCCGCGTGGCGCAGCACAAGCTGGTGTATAATGCGCTGGACGGGAGAATGGGCGGCGTGCTCCACGCCTTGCAACTCACCACCGCCGTACCCAACTAATCAGGCACGATCACCGCACCGGTGCAAACAGTCAGATTTAGGTCCATATTCCATGTCCGATACCAACAAGCGCATTTCAGAAATCGTTAACGCCAACGATGTCGTCCTGTTCATGAAGGGCACGCCATTGTTCCCGCAATGCGGTTTTTCCAGCAAGGCGATCGCCATCCTCGACCATTGCGGGGTCGCGTATGACAGTGTCGATGTGCTGCAGGACATGGAAGTCCGCCAGGGTATCAAGGCCTATTCGGATTGGCCCACCATCCCCCAGCTTTATGTCAAAGGCGAATTCGTCGGCGGCAGCGATATCATGATGGAAATGTTCGAAGCAGGCGAACTGCAGCAATTGATGGACGAAAAGAAAGTCCAGCCCGCTTCCTGATTAACCGCTGGCACCGGGCGCTGGCGCGGTGCCCACACTGACTTACTTGATCATGCGGCCTCCGCGCTTGCCGCCTTTCGATCGAGGCGCGCGCCAAAGGCGGCAGGGGGCGAGGGATCGCGCATCGGAGGGTCAAAACCCAGCCGCCGCCTGAGGGGTAAACCCCTGATTACAAGAATGATCGATTGGGCGCAGACACATTCCGATTGCGTGGCCATCGCTGTGCGCGATGCGAACCAATTGCCCGGTCTGGACCTTCCGCTTCTGGCCGATCGCGCGCCCGGGATCGGGCCGATCGGCGCGCTGGAAAGCGCTTTCCATTTTGCCCTGAAGGCGAAGCGCCCCAGGGTGTTGATGATCGGCTGCGACCAACCATTTTTGCCGAATGATTTGCTGAGCCGTCTGGGATCAGTGATTGATGGCTACGGAGCAGCGATGCCCCATTGCCAGGGCCGTGATCAGCCCATGGCGTGCCTGTGGCGGGTGGATTGTGCGGCGCTGGCGACCTATATCGGCAGTGGAGGCCGCGCTTTGCACCGTTTCGCCGAGCAGGTTGGCGCCCGGCGAGCCGAGTGGCTGGCTGGGCCGGATGGATCTCCCTTCGCCAATATCAATGATCCTGCTGCATTGGAAAATGCCGAACGGCGGCTCAAAATTCAAGGGCGGTAACCATGTCACCCGTATTGAGGGGCTGCGCGTTCGCGGCGCAGCGGATCAGCCAGTCTGCCCGCACCAGCGTGCTTTGCGAACCGCTGTCCTGATTGCCGAGTGGCACCAGCCCCTGTTCCTCCCACACGGCCCGAACAAAGGTCTCGCGGTCATCCGCCGCACCAAGCGGAGCGCCAAGCGGCATGGTGCGCCAACGCAGCACATCCGCCATTGGCTGCCCCTGCAACAGGGCGAGAAGAGGGCGCAGGAATAGCCGCGCGGTCACCATCGCTGAAGTCGGATTGCCCGGAAGCCCAAGAACCAGAGTGTCGTTTGCGCGCCCGAGCCAGACCGGCTTGCCCGGCTTGATCGCCACCTTGGAAAACACCAGCTCCAGCCCGTGCGCCGCGAACATCGGCTTGGCGAAATCGCGTTCCCCCACAG
>JAGXGU010000075.1 GCA_024636575.1 Altererythrobacter sp. | reverse complement strand
CCGGCAAAGATCACCAGCGCCATAATCGTGATCAGGGCCAGAAAAGGCAGCAGCCCGAGATTGGTTATTTGCATCACCGTGATCTGGCTGCCGAGCAGAACGATGCCCCACCTCAGGAAATTGGTACTGCACAAATCCAGGCCGGGATTGACCCGATCATCCGATGAAATGAAATTGAGCGACAGGCCGAGCAGGAGACCCGCGAGGATTACCGGCATACCGTAATGTTCTGACAGGTATGTTGCCGCGGCAGCGGCAATCGCAGCCACCGCGAGGCCGGGAAAGAAGCTGCTGAGGCGGCGGCGGGGCGTTTCCTCCCCAATTGTCTTTGCAAGAAAAATCTCGCCATACAAATCCGCGCCAATTGGCGATTGGGTGGAAGTAGCTCGTCTAGTCACGGATCAAAGTGCCGATATCCACGATGGGGGTGGCATGGGATACTGCGAAATCCGCCATATCTTCCGCCCGCGCCATAGACCCGTCGTCCCGCATGATTGCGCACAGCACTATGCCTTCCCCCAGACCGAATTTCTTGCACAATTCGATGCCTGCTTCGAGTGTTGATGTTCGGGCCTTGATACCGCCCGGGTGTGCAATCAGTGGGAAAACATGCCCGGGTGTGACCAGATCAGAGGCACGGGCGTCTGCGGCCATCGCAACAGCGATCGTGTGCGCCCGGTCGAAAGCGGATATTCCCGTCTCGACGCCATGCCTGGCCTCGATGGAAACGCCGAAAGGCCGGCCGCTGCTTGCCGTGCCTTCATTACTCTGCGCCGCTATGCCCAATTCCCAGGCCCGTTCACGCGTAAGGCCGAGGCAGATCAGCCCGCGTCCGTGGCGGGCCATGAAATTGATCGCTGCGGGTGTCACCTTACTGGCGGCCAGCGCAAAGTCGATGTCGCCCTGCCGCAACGCATCGCCCGCAAGGATGATGATCCCGCCTTCCGCAAGATGCGCCCCGACAGCCTCGAGGCCCGCCGCTTCGGCACCTGCCATATCGCCTGCTTCGCTCAAGAGAATTTCCCCGCAGCGCCGAATACCTGTTGCCCGACCAGTTCAAGCTGGATGCGTGCGCCTGCGTCCTGGATTGCACCGTTCTCGTCGAATGTCTCCGCAGATGTGCGGATGGCCGCGCCGACCGGGGTTGGCCAACCGCGCAGGGCGTGGGTTATGCTGCGCAGCGTAAGCAAGGTGCTCATCGCCGCCTGATGGCCGAACGAAGTCGCAATCAGCCCGACAGGGCGGCCGTGAAGATACGGCCGCTCGTCGGTTGAAAGATCTTCAATGTAATCGAGTGCGTTTTTAACCAGGCCCGAGATGCTTCCGTGATAGCCGGGCGATGCAATGAGTATCCCGTCGGCATTGCGCAGAGCTGCAACCATGTCCGCGCCGGCGTCTGCGCTGTGGCCCGGCCCGCCATAGAATGGAAGCGAACTCATATAGGCGCCGTCGAAATGAACTATTGTCGCTCCGGCTGTTTCGGCCGCGCGGCAGGCCAAGGCCAGTGCTTTCTCGGTCGATGAGCCAAGACGGGGCGTGCCACCCAATGCAACTATACTGGTCATGACATCCTTGCCCTTGTTGATAGTATCATTCTAAAACAGTGGTTTGTAGAAAGTCAAAAATGCGGGCGGCCTTGCCGCTTCGGGCAGACATCTGGTGGCGAGAAGCCGCCCGGCTGGTGCCGCAGCAGCCCCCCGTGGCCCCATGGCCAATGCGTTCTTGCCTTATGTCTTGCGGTGTCATATTGCGGTTCTACGCGATGATATTGGCGCGGTGCAAGCATAATCTTGGATCGGTACAGGCCGGGCAATACCGGCAAGCAATCGGAGCGCTGCAGATGCAGCGCCCGGTCGCGAAGGGAGGGGTCGTTGGCAATGTCTTTGACGCAGGATGGTATCAGGTCTCAGCGGATTATTCGAATGGGGCTGATCGCGCTCATATTCTTTGGCACCGCACTTAATTATCTCGATCGTCAGGTGCTTGCCCTGCTGAAGCCGATGCTTCAGGCCGATTTCAACTGGACTGATCAGGAATTTGCCCATTTCGGCAGCTCGTTCCAGATTGCTGCCGCCTTTTCATTGCTCGGGGTCGGGTGGTTCATCGACAAGGTGGGGGTGCGGTGGGGTTACGGCCTCGCCGTGGCAGTCTGGAGCCTGGCCGGCATGGCCCATGCGGCTGCAAGTACGGTCCAGCAATTTGTTGCGGCTCGTGTAACCCTGGCCGTGGCAGAAGCCGTCAACACCCCTGCCGCGATCAAGGCTGCTGCAACCTATCTGCCGGTTCGGGAAAGGTCGGTCGGCCTTGGCGTTATCAACAGTGCCTCCAATATCGGGGCAATTCTTGCTCCACTCGCAGTACCTGCAATCGCGCTTTCGCTCGGTTGGCATGCTGCCTTTCTCATCACTGGCGCGCTCGGGTTCGTCTGGCTGGCATTCTGGTGGCTTGGTACTGGAAAGCTCGAACCTGTTACAACCAGATTGGCCGCAGATATGGATGGCGAAAAGGCACCGCCGTGGCGTGAACTGATCAGGGATCGCCGCACGCTGGCGGTGATTGGAGCCAAGACGCTAACCGATCTTGTCTGGTGGTTCATCCTGTTCTGGGCCCCTGATTTTTTTGCTCGCCAATATGATCTGGGTCAGGGCGAAATCGGTTACCCGACGGCAATTGTCTATGTGATGGCTGCGGCCGGGGCTCTGTCCAGCGGTTTCCTGTTCCCCATGTTGCTGGGCCGCGGCATGGATGCCAATCGCGCCCGAAAGACTTCGATGTTTGCCTATGCCTTGCTGATCCTGCCTTTGCCGCTTGCACTTTACGCGCCCGACCAATGGGCTGCGGCCATGATCATCGGGCTTGCATTGTTCGCACATCAGGGGTTTTCGACCAATATTTTCGGGATGACTGCCGATATTGTTCCTGCGCGGCAGGTTGGCAGTGTCATTGCGATGGGTGCACTGGCCGGGAATCTATCGGGTGCAGGCATGCTGGAATTTGCCGGATGGTCGCTTGATGCCGGGTTTGGTTACACGCCCATGTTCCTGATATCCGCGAGCGCCTATTTGCTGGCCTTGGAATGGATACACCTGATGCAGCCGCGGCTGGTAGTCGTGAATATCGCTGATTGATCGCCAGCTGACCTGAACAAAAAAGGGGCACCGCCAGCAATGGCGGTGCCCCCTTTTTGTTGGCCTTCGGCTTGTTCTAGCGGATCTTGGCGCTCAGGGTCACTCCGAAATACCGATCCGCATCGCGCGGGATCTGGAAACGCTGGCCGGCACCGACATTGAGCAGGGCATAGCTCTTGTCGGTGATATTGCGGGCATGCAGCGTCAGCCGGTAGAGGTCATCAGCCGTGCCGACCCCCAGGCTGGCATTCCAGATACCATAGCTTTCCAGACCCGTGCCCGCGCCGGCGCCAATATCGGAGAATTGCGAACCGGTGTAGGAATAGATGGTGGATGCATAGACCTTGAATTGCTCGGTCACTTCAGTTTCGTAATCCGCGCCGATATTCCAGCTCCATTTCGGTGCCAGCGGCAGGCGCGTGCCATTACGGGCATCGGGATCCCCGGTGATTGGATCGGGGTTGAATTGCCGCACCTTGGCATCGGCATATGCAACGCTGCCCCGCAGGGTCAGCCCGTCAACCGGTGCGACGATTGTGTCCACTTCAAAGCCCTTGGTCCGAACGGTACCGGCATTGGTCAGATTGGTGATCGTCGTGCCGTTGAGCAGGATGAAGTTGTTGGCCTGGAACCCGTCATAAGTTGCCTGGTAGATGGCTGTGTTAACCTGAATACGCCGATCCCAGAACTGTGATTTCATCCCGATTTCATAGGCATCGGAGGTTTCTTCATCGATCGGAACAGCGTTGTTTGGCGCCGTATGATTGAAGAAAACGTTGAAGGCGGGGCCTTTGTATCCACGCGTATAGCTGCCGTAGAACAACAGATCATCCGTGGGTTCGAACTGCACCGAAGCCTTGCCGGAGATATTGTTGTTCGTACTGCTTCCAGTCGAAGTATTGGTCCCGTTGCCGCCACTGGCGATGGTGCCGCCAGCGGGGTTGCCCGACACACCGGGGCCGGACAATGGCAGCCCGGTGGCCGCGTTTACGCCCGGGGCTCTCGTATGGATGAAATCGAGCTCGTCACGCGTCCAGCGAAGGCCGCCGGTCACGCTCAACTGATCGGTAAAGCGATAGGTCGCCTGGCCGAACAAGGCAAAGTTGGTGCTGTCGACATCGCCTGCCGAAGTGGCGGTCGGGAACGTGGTGTTCACCGTGTCGGAAAGATTGCACGGGGTCGCTCCGCTGGGGGCAACTGGCAGGGTGGAAGTGGCGCAAACCACATTGCGGCGGGTGAAGTCCTGGGCATTGTCGGAATGCCAGTAGAAGCCGCCAATCTGATAGAAGAATGCCGCAGTGGGATCGGATGCCAGCCTGACTTCAGCCGAATATTGAGTGGTCTCGACCAATCCGTTATCGTGCAATTCGGCAGTGCCAACTACCGCGCGGGGCAGGAAATCGCCCTCGCGAATTTCGGTATTTTCCCAATTGCGATAACCCAGAATCACGCTCAGCGTGTGGTTGGCAAATACATCGAGATCCAGATTGCTGGTCAAGCTCCATTGCTTGTCCCTGGTTTCGGTGATCAGATTGTGGTTGACGGTGCGCTGATCGGTTCCCAGCGCGACCGGGAAGCCCAGTTCAGCATCCAGCACTGCCCCGCGGGTGGCGCCAGTCACATCGGCGCAGCAATCGTCATCGGCGCGGAAATAGTCGGCGATCAGACGAAGCCGAGCTGTATCGCCCTGGTAATCCACGATACCGCGAGCGCCATAATGTTCGTAACCGTTCACGTCTTCGTCGAAGAAGATGTTGCGGATGTTGCCGTCATAGCTGCCGTAAAATCCGGTCACACGTGCGGACCAGTCTTCCGATAATGGGCCCGAAACCGACGTGCGAACCCGGTATTCATCGCCTTCGAAATATTCGGCTCGAAGATCAGCTTCGAAGCTGTCGGTTCCTCCCTTGGAAATGATGCTGACCAGACCTGCGGATGCGTTCTTGCCAAACAATGTTCCCTGCGGCCCACGCAATACTTCAAGCCGTTCGATGTCGAGCAAATCGGCGAATGCCTGTCCTGACCGGCTTAGCACAACCCCGTCGACAACGGTGGACACACTTGG
>JAGXGU010000074.1 GCA_024636575.1 Altererythrobacter sp. | reverse complement strand
GCGCCTGATCTGGCCACCCGGCTGGCTCTGGCGCGGCAACCGGCCCCGGGGGCCATTGGCGGCCCTTCATGGCAGCGCCTGCTGGCGGAAGCGCAGGTGGTAATCGAACCGGTCCGGCGTTTGCGGCGCAATCTGGCCATCCCGTCAGCCGATCATCCGCGCAAGGTGATGCTGTTGCCCGGCTTTGCCACCCATCCCGTGCGCATGCGCTATATGGCGCGGCAGCTGGAAAAGGCCGGGCACAGGGTCAAGCGCTGGGGACTTGGCTTCAATTTCGGGCCAACGCCGGAGAATTTTGAAATTCTGGAGCAGCGGCTGGACGATTTGCACAGGCGATATGGCGAACCGGTGTTTCTGGTGGGCTGGAGCCTGGGCGGGTTGTTCGCCCGCGAACTGGCGCGGCGGCATCCTGGGAAGGTGGCCAAAGTCATTACCATGGGATCACCTTTTTCCGGCAACCCCCGCGCGAACAATGCCTGGCGGATTTATCAATTCGTCACCGGCCACAGCGTCGATTATCCGCCCATCGCCGGGGATACTGCCGCCAAGCCGCCGGTGTCGACCACCGCCCTGTGGAGCCCGAAGGACGGGATCATCAGCCCGCGCAGTGCCTGCGGCAAGGCCGGCGAGCGGGATCGGGCGGTGGCTTTGCGCTGCACCCATCTGGGTTTTGCCTATTCCGATGAATCGATCCTGGCGGTTTTGCGGGAACTCGAAGAAATTTGAACCTTTACCTTTATTATCTTCGCAGTTGCGGTAACATGATAGCTTGCCGCGAGATAATTCGCGATCAGGGGGTTCATGGCTGACGCGCCGTATAAATTTGACGAGATGCAGCAAGCGGATGGTTCGATCCGTACCCCCTATGGCGATTATAACAGTTGGTATGAAGAACAGGCGGCCGATCTGCTGCGGCGCAAGCATTTCGAGGCTGAGGGAAATTTTCGCCGGACCGGCATTACCTTCAACGTTTACGGAGACAATGAAGCCGAAGAACGGCTGATACCGTTCGACATGGTGCCCCGCGTCATCGGGGCGGGGGAATGGCGCAAGCTGACCCGCGGCATCGAACAGCGGGTGCGGGCGCTCAACGCTTTCATGTATGATCTGTACCACCGGCAGGAGATTATCCGTGCCGGGCGTGTTCCGGAACGCCTGTTCCGGAACAACGCCGCATGGCTGCCCAACATGGTCGGATTCACGCCGCCGGGCGGGGTCTATACCCATATCGTCGGGATTGATCTGGTCCGGACGGGGCCGGACGAATGGTTTGTGCTGGAAGACAACGCACGGACGCCATCTGGTGTCAGCTACATGCTCGAAAACCGCGAAACCATGATGTCGATGTTCCCGGAACTGTTCACCCGCGTCGGGGTGGAACCGGTATCGGATTATCCGCGCCGTCTGGCGAAAAGCCTGGCCGCCTGCGCGCCGCCCGCCACCAAGGGCAAGCCAGTGGTGGCGGTGCTGACGCCGGGAATTTTCAACAGTGCCTATTTCGAACACGCCTTTTTGGCGGACCAGATGGGTGCGGAACTGGTGGAGGGGAGCGACCTGCGCGTGGTCGATGGCCGCGTGGGCATGCGCACAACGCGGGGTTTCAAGCCGGTCGATGTGATTTACCGCCGGGTCGATGATGATTTTCTCGATCCGCTCAGCTTCAACCCAAGCAGCGTGCTGGGCATTCCAGGCATCATGGATGTGTACCGCGCTGGCGGGGTAACGATCGCCAATGCACCGGGTACCGGCGTGTGCGACGACAAGGCAATCTACAGTTTCATGCCGGAAATCGTCGAGTTCTATACCGGCGAGAAACCCTTGCTGCCCAATGTTCAGACGTGGCGCTGTTCGGAAGCGGACAGCCTGGCCTATGTGCTCGACAATCTGGCCGAAGTGGTGGTCAAGGAAGTCCACGGTTCGGGCGGATACGGGATGCTGATCGGCCCCACGGCTTCCCGCCGGGAAATTGCCGAATTTCGCAGGAAGTTGGCGGCAAATCCGGACAATTACATTGCCCAGCCGACGCTGGCGCTGTCCACCTGTCCGATCTTCACCAAGAGCGGGCTGGCGCCGCGCCACGTGGATTTGCGGCCGTTCGTGCTCGTTTCGCCTGAAAAAATCGATATCACGCCCGGCGGTTTGACCCGGGTTGCGATGAAAAAGGGATCGCTGGTGGTCAATTCCAGTCAGGGTGGCGGGACCAAGGATACGTGGGTGCTGAAAGACTGATGGCCGACCGCGCATCTTCGGGGGCCAGCCCATGCTAGGCCGGACGGCGAACGGATTGTTCTGGATGTTCCGCTATCTTGAGCGGGCGGAGAACACGGCGCGCTTGCTGGATGCAGGGCTGCGCATGGCGCTGACCCGTGATCTGGCCAGTTCCAAAGAAGAATGGCGATCGGTGATTCAGACCGCGGGCCAGAAAACCGCTTATGAAAAGAAATTCGATAATTACACCGGCAGCCAGGCCTGGAATTTCGTGCTGCGGGACAAGGAAAACCAGGCCAGCGTCATGAGGATGATGGATTCCGTGCGCACCAATGCGCGCCTGTCACGCAACGCAATCAGCAGTGAATTGTGGGAAGCGATCAATGAAAGCTGGATGCAGATCAAGGAGATGCTTGCCCGTCCGGTAACCCAGGCGACGGTCGGACAGGTCGTGGCTGCCGTTCGCCGCGGGGGTACGTTGGTTCACGGGGCAATGGCGGGTTCGATGCTGCGCAGCGAAGGCTATCACTTTGCCCGCGCCGGTACATTCCTTGAACGCGGCGAAAGCACGGCGCGTATTCTGGACATCAAATATTACCTGCTGCTACCATCCTTTTCCTATGTCGGATCGACCCACGACACCGGCCAATGGGACACGGTGTTGCGGTCTGTTTCGGGTGACCGCGGCTACCGTTTCCTCAATGCCGGACAGATTGATGCACGCGGGATCGTGGAATTCCTGCTGCTCGACACCCGGTTCCCGCGCAGCCTGGCTTTCTGCCATGCGGCAGTGCGTGAAAATTTGCGGGCGCTGGCCAAGATCCACGGGATCGAAGCGCAATCGAACATCCTGATGCGAGAGGCTGACACCAGGATCGCCGACATGAATGTGGACGCCGTTTTCGAAATGGGGCTGCACAGGTTCCTGATCGAATTCATGAACAGCAACGCCGCGATTGCAGCTGCAATCGCCGAAGATTATCGGTTTACCGCCTGACCATGCGCCTATCCATCCGCCATACCACGCGATACCAATTCACCGAACCGGTGGTGCATGCGCTGCAGCGCCTGCGTCTGACGCCCAAGGCAACCCAGGGCCAGAAAATCCTGGCGTGGGAAATGGAATATGAACACGCAAGGCGCGAGCTTGAATATGATGACCAGCATTTCAACCATGTAACCCTGGTGTCTATCGAACCGGGTGCGACCCAGGTGCTTGTCCGGTGCAACGGGCTGGTCGATACAGAGGATAATTCCGGCATGATCGGCCAGCATTCGGGCCACCTGCCGCTGTGGTCTTTCCTAAGCCAGACCAGCCTGACCAAACCGGGCGCGCAGCTTAACCAGATGCTGCGCAGCATGTCGGACAAGTCCGATGACAAATTGGCATTTCTCCACGCACTTTCGGCGCGAATTCTGGAGAATGTCGAATACAGACTTGGCCAGACAGATGTAAATACTTCGGCAGAAGAAGCCTGGGTGCGCGGCGGCGGGGTGTGCCAGGATCACGCCCATATCTTTATCGGTGCAGCGCGGGCGATGGACATTCCCGCCCGATATGTCAGCGGCTATCTGATGATGGACGACCGGATCGATCAGGAGGCTACCCACGCCTGGGCAGAAGCCCATGTGGACGGGCTTGGCTGGGTCGGGTTCGATGTATCCAACGGCATCAGCCCCGATCCGCGCTATGTGCGGGTGGCGACAGGCCGAGATTACCGCGATGCGGCGCCGATCACCGGCATCAGCTTTGGCAGTGCATCGCAGGCGCTCCATGTGGAAGTTGCGGTGGAACAACAGCAGGTGCAGCAGTAATATCCAGCGCTGATTCTGCTTGGGCGAACGCTCGGGACAATTTCGAATAATGGATCGGGCGGGGCACCAGGCCTATCCGCAAAGGGACAAATGCATGACGTATTGTGTGGGAATGTTGGTCGATAAAGGCATCGTGATGATGAGCGATACCAGGACCAATTCGGGGGTCGATAACATCTCCGTGTTCCGCAAGATGTTCCACTGGCATATCCCGGGCGAGCGGATCATCACCGTCATGACGGCGGGCAATCTGGCCACCACACAGGCTGTTGTCAGCAAGCTGGAAGAACGGGCCAAGGCGCCGGATGACCGCACGAATTCCCTCATGGAATCGTCCACCATGTTTCAGGTGGCAACCGAAATCGGTGCGCTGGTGCGTGACACGATCAGCGAACGTCAGGCGGCCAATGGCATGACCGGCAAGGGCAAATTCACCGCCTCGATCATCGTGGCGGGCCAGATTGCCGGCATGGAACCGCGCCTGTTCATGGTCTATCCCGAAGGCAATTTCATCGAAGCCAGCCATGACACGCCGTTTTTCCAGATTGGGGAGACGAAATATGGCCGCCCGATCATCCTGCGCGGGTATGACCGGTCGATGAGTTTCGAAGAAGCGGTCAAGCTGCTGATGGTATCCTTCGATTCCACTTTGAAGGCCAATCTCTCGGTTGGTTTGCCGCTGGATCTGATGGTGATCGAGCGTGATCAGTTCGAACCGTCGCACGAACGGCGCATAGCGCATGACGATCCATATTTTCAGGCGATTTCTTCCAGTTGGGGCGATGCGCTGAAATCCGCATTCCACTCGCTGCCGGATTACAGTTTATCCAATAAGTAGAATTACATAGCCAAGAGTGCCTAGGCATTATCGCTAATAGGGATTCTGCTTATAACCGATCCGAAATGGAGTTAATCACCTCCCCCGCAACGGGCGGATGGTTTGGCCCTAACCATCCGCTTTGGTCCCATTCCGACGTGCAGTGTCGAGGCAGCCGCGACACAATTTCGGCTATGGAACAACATCTTATCATCCGCTTCGTCGAACCTTCCAGCCGGATCAGGGCCGAACTGGCCCGCGGTGCCTTTGCGCTGGGCCATCATGCAGAGGTTTATGCCGATCTGGATGAACTGGCCGATCACCTGCCTGAAACCGGCGTGCTGGTGGTGCGCGATGACCCGGCCCGTGGCGGTGTTTCCGCGGTGATCGACCGGCTGGCGGATCACGGCCATTGGCTGCCACTGATCGCCACCGGCGAGAATCCCAGCGCCCAGCAGATTGTCGCCGCGATGAAGGCCGGTGCGCTCGATTACCTCCCCCTGCCGTTCGAAGCCCGGCGGTTCGCCCATTCGCTGGCGCAGATTGCCGACGAAATCACCCATCTTGGCGATGCCCGCCGCCGCATGATCGAAGCGCGGGGCCGGATCGCCAGCCTGTCCGCCCGCGAACGCGAGGTGCTGCATTGGCTGGCCGAAGGCAGCAGCAACAAGAACATCGCCCGCCAGCTCGCCATCAGCCCCCGCACCGTCGAAATCCACCGCGCCAACATGATGGCGAAACTGGGCGCGAAACACGCGGCGGAGGCTGTTCGCCTGCGGTTCGAATCCGGTATGGGGGCAGGTAAGGTGGCCTGACCGCTCCCGCCTGACCGCTCCCGCCTGATCGGGCCGCATTATCGGCAGAAAGACCCGTCCCCCTTTTCCACGTGCAGATGATCGCGGTGGGCGGCGTTGTAATCCGGCCCCAGCACCGTGCCGAACCGTTTGCAGGCGCTGGCGTGCACCACTTTCAGGAATTCGCGTTCCGCCGCAGACCCGCCGCCCCAATCATCCACCACGCTGATCCGCCGCCCATCGGCCAGGATGAAGGCGGACACATCAATCGCCTCTGCCGAGGCATGGGCGGATCGGCGCGCGCTGCCGGAAACATTGCGGCAGGAATAGCTGCCCATCGTCTCGATCCGTTGCAGCGGGCTGCCCAATATCTGCCGCGCCGCCCGGTCCACCCCGAACCGTGCCCACCCCGCCATCAGATCGGCCGTGGGGCAGGTAACCGGCCCGATATTGCCGAGGCTGAAACGCGCGGCATCCCCCTGCAGCGCGTCCAGATTGACCGCGTTGAGTGTGGAGCATCCCGCACCGTAATAGCGGTCCGGCACCGGGGTAAACTGCGTGCCTGCCTGTCCCAGCCTGGCCAGGCACCGCCCCGCGCCGGGCGTGACCGCCACGGCGGAATTGGACGGCCCGCGCACCGCCTGATCCCCGCGCCCGCCCGGCACCATGCTGCCGCACCCCGCCAGCGCCGCCCCCAGGGCAATCGAGACTGCCATCCGCCACATCGCACGCATTTTCGCCAATCGAGATGAACCAAACCCTAATGAAGCGGCGGGGCGGCGGGGCGGCAGGCCAGGGCTGGTTATTCCGGCGGGGCGCATTGCTGCCACAGTTCGATCTTGATCCCGTCCGGGTCGAGCAGCCAGGCGAATTTGCCGTAACCTTCATCCGCGCTGTCGAGAATTTCGACCCCTTTGCCCTTCAACAGGGCGACGAACCCGTCCAGATCGTCCACCCGCAGATTGATCATGAACCCGCCGCGCCCCGGCTTGATATAGCTGTCGTCCGCAAAATGGCTGATCAGCGAATATGGCTGGTCCCCCGTTTCTTCCGCCCACAGCATCTGCGGCCCGTATTCCCCGTCCAGCCCCAGCACATCGCGGTACCACGCCCGCGTGGCCGCAGGATCGGACACGGCATAGAATACCCCGCCAAGTCCTGTTATTTTTGGCCCGGTTATTTTCGGCCCTGAAACCTTCGCCATCACACTGTCTCCCCATGAACCGCCATAGTGTAATACCACAGCAAAGGTGACAATAGTGACACATCCAACATTTCGTGTCCGCCGGATAACTGACTGAATTCGCAGAAAAAACCACCGAAAGGTGACAGATCGTCCCTTGGAGAAAAATAAAATGTTCCTGCGCGCGCCTATGCGATTGTTGCGCGAGGGGCCGGTGACACGGAAAAGGCGGGCATGGCAAACCATTGCGCCGGGCATGCCAGATTGGGGCGGTGTAGGAAAATTCGCGCTAGAGCAATTTGCCCTGCTTGGTCTGGTCTTCCCGCTTGGCGGATTTGAGGACGCTGGCATCGACCCAGGGAATATCGGGCCGTTTGCCCTGAAACAATTCGGCCAGGGTTAGGATTTGCAGGCGCGGGTGCTTGCGGCCGGTCATTTCGCTGGCCATCACGCCCACGGCGGCGGCTTCCACCTCCATCGGGCGGGTTGGCAGTGCGGCGGTGATGAAAATGCCGATTGGCGCACCTTCGCGCTCCATCGCGCTGTGCAGATCGCGGATCATGGTGACGGAGACATTCCTGCCACCTTTCACCGAGACGATGGCCTTTTCGGTCTTCTTCCCGTCCGGCTTGAAATAGATGATCCCGTCCACCCCGCCGTCCGCGCCCTTTTTCTTCCCGCCATAGGGTAGCGCATCGACCAGACTGACCGCCCACCACTGGAACTGGTATTTGTCGCGTTCCGCCAGATCGAGCGCGGAGGACAAGTCTTGCGGGCGGCCCTCGACCTCAAAGGCGATACCCGGAAAGGCGTCCTTCATCCGCTTTTCGATCAGGGTGATCGCCAGATGGGTTACGTCGATGCCGATCCACTGCCGCCCCAGTCTCTGCGCGGCGTGGACCGCCGTGCCGCAGCCGCAGAATGGGTCGAGCACCACGTCGCCCTCGTTGGAGGAAGCGGCGATGATGCGTTCGAGTAGGGCGAGCGGTTTTTGTGTGGGGTAGCCGAGGCGTTCTTGGGCTTGGGAGTTAAGCGGCGAGATATCCGACCAAACTGCCCCCATAACGCCACCGTCGGATTCCGATAAATATCGCTTTAGCTGGGGCCGTCGATCAAACCTTAAGTCGCCGCCTGACGTTTTGGGATACCAAATCCTGCCCTCATCATGCAGCTTTTGCATAGTATCTGGCTTATATCGCCAACCCATCGACGGAAAGGGGAACCCCTGCCACTCATACATCATGTTAGGGCGTGGATTGGGGCTAGTCATATTATCTAATCGGTAAAGGCCCCGACCATCTCCATCATCATGTCGATACTTCGCGTTTCGATATTCGTCGCTCAATGGTTCACGCGGCACATTCCACGTGAATGATTTCCCTTTGGTGTAAAACAGTATGGCGTCAGTGACTTTACTCCATGTTCTGCTGTCGCTGTGAGTGGTGGTTCTTTTCCAAGTGATCTCATTACGATAGTTTTTGGCGCCAAATACCCCGTCCAACAGCAGCTTCAGATAATGGCTCGCGGTCGGATCGCAGTGCAGATACAGGCTGCCCGTGGGCTTCAGCACGCGGTGCAATTCGATCAGGCGGATCGCCATCATTGCCAGATAGGCCATCATGTCGTTATCGCCGAGGAACTGGCGCATCGCGCGCAGCAATTCAAATGCCTGCGTGTTGCCGCTGCGCATGACCTCGTCGAAGGCCTCCTCGGCAGTGTCGTTCCAGTGCCAGGTATCCTCGAACGCCTCGATCTGCGCGTCGCTGCCCTGACCCTCGGGCGATTTGAACAGGATGTTGTAATTGGCGTTCGAATTGAACGGCGGGTCGAGATAGATCAGGTCGACGCTGTCATCCTTCACATGTTCGCGCAGAACATGAAGATTATCGCCTTAATAGAGAGTGTTGGTCAAAGCATGGCCCCTTGCTGATCCGCTTGTGCCGATCATTGCTGCGCCGGACAAGGGGGCTGTCACCTTCTTCCCCCTCTCTCCTTCAGGGGAGAGGGAGGAGCCCCGCAGGGGCGGAGGGTGTGGGTGTACCGGCGGTCCGGGGGCGTTGAACCCCCACCCCCAACCCCTCCCCAAGGGGAGGGGAGCTAAGTGGACCCCCTGATAAAGCAGCGGCGACCCTTTCGGATCGCCGCGCACCTTGGCCCCGAAGCGCCAAGGGGGATATGCGTCTCTATTTGGAGGGATATCCTTTCAAGTCAATTGCTGCGTTCAGTGTCGCAGCAAAAGCCTTCCCCCTCGCCCCTTCAGGGGAGAGGGAGGAGCCCCGCAGGGGCGGAGGGTGTGGGGGATGCACGTCCCAGCTTTTGAGTAAGGCACCACCCCTGAACAAGGCACCACCCCCGGCCCCTCCTCTGAAGAGGAGGGGGGAAGTTGGGGCCGCCTCCTCTGGAGAGGAGGGGGAAGGGGTTAGCCGTCGGTTTTCTTGCGGCTGGCTTTCTTGCGTTCGTTCGGGTCGAGGATCGCCTTGCGCAGGCGGATGTTCAGCGGGGTGACTTCGACCATTTCATCATTGTCGACATAGGCGATGGCCTGTTCCAGCGTCATCACCTTGGGCGGGGTGAGGCGGATTGCGTCATCCTTGCCGGTGGAGCGGAAGTTGGTCAGCTGTTTGGACTTCATCGGGTTGACTTCGAGATCGTCCGGCTTGGCATTTTCGCCGATGATCATGCCTTCATACAGCTTTTCCTGCGGTTTGACGAACAGGATGCCGCGGTCTTCCAGCATGTTGAGCGCATAGCCGACCGCTTCGCCGGTGCCGTTGGAAATCAGCACGCCGTTGGCGCGGCCTTCGATCTTGCCCTTGAACGGCCCGTATTTTTCGAACAGGCGGTTCATGATCCCGGTGCCGCGCGTGTCGGACAGGAATTCGCCGTGATAGCCGATCAGCCCGCGGCTGGGCGCGCTGAAGGTGATCCGGGTCTTGCCGCCGCCCGATGGGCGCATGTCGGTCATCTCGCCCTTACGCATGGCGACTTTCTCCACCACGGTGCCGGCGAATTCATCGTCCACATCGATCACGACGGTTTCGTATGGTTCCAGGCGATTGCCGTTTTCGTCCTCGGTAAACAGCACGCGGGGGCGGCTGATGCCCAGTTCGAAGCCTTCGCGGCGCATGGTTTCGATCAGCACGCCGAGCTGCAATTCGCCGCGGCCGGCCACTTCGAAACTGTCCTTGTCATCCGATTCGGTGACCTTGATCGCGACATTGCTTTCCGCTTCGCGCGCCAGGCGGTCACGGATCATGCGGCTGGTCACCTTGGTGCCCTCGCGGCCGGCAAAGGGGCTATCGTTTACGGCAAAGCGCATCGACAGCGTGGGCGGATCGATGGGCTGCGCGTGCAGCGGTTCGGTAACCGAGGGGTCGCAGATGGTATTGGACACGGTGGCGACTGTCAGGCCGGCCATCGAGATGATGTCACCCGCACGGGCTTCTTCGACGGGCACCCGTTCGAGACCCTGAAACGCCATAAGCTTCGATGCGCGGCCGGTTTCGACGATCTTGCCGTCATTATCCAGCGCGTGGATCGGGCCGTTGACCTTGATCGTGCCCGACTGGACCTTGCCGGTCAGGATGCGGCCGAGGAAATTGTCGCGGTCGAGCAGGGTGACGAGGAATTTGAACGGACCGTCGAAATCAGCCTCCGGGCTGGGCACGTGTTCGATGATCTTTTCGAACAGCGGGGTCAGCGTGCCTTCGCGCGCTTCGATGTCTTCGCTGGCATAGCCATTGCGGCCCGATGCGTAGAGGACCGGGAAATCGAGCTGTTCGTCATTTGCGCCGAGCGTGACGAACAGGTCGAACACTTCGTCCAGCACTTCGGATGCGCGGCCATCGGACCGGTCGATCTTGTTGACCACGACGATCGGCTTGAGGCCCAGCGCCAGCGCCTTGCCGGTGACGAATTTGGTCTGCGGCATGGCGCCTTCGCTGCTGTCGACCAGCAGGATAACGCCGTCCACCATGCTCAGGATCCGCTCCACCTCGCCGCCGAAATCGGCGTGTCCGGGGGTGTCGACGATGTTGATGCGGGTGGCATTTTCGCCTTCGCCCCATTCGACACTGGTGCATTTCGCCAGGATGGTGATCCCGCGTTCTTTTTCCAGATCGTTGGAATCCATCGCCCGTTCTTCCACGCGCTGGTTATCACGGAAAGTGCCGGACTGGCGGAACAGCTGATCGACAAGTGTGGTTTTGCCGTGGTCGACGTGGGCGATAATCGCCACATTGCGCAATAATGCGGACATTCTTAGGGGCTCACTAATTTGAAAGACAGGAGAGATGGGTGTCGACACGCCGACAGCGCATCTTGTCATGTGCGCGCGCCCCTAGCTTATGCTGCACTGCGGGGCAAGCAGGAACCCGGAAATGCCACTGTGGTTCCTATGCAACACCCGTGGTTTTTCGCTACCCTTCGCTTGAGCGCCCCAACAGTCCCGACTATGCCGCTGTCAGGACGGGCTTAAGAAAATCAAACGCCTGCCGTGGTAGAGGATGGAGAGTTCATGAAATTTACTGCTTTTGGTCGTGCGCATGCTGCACGCACTGTGATGCTTGCCGGTGTCGCTTCAGCTGCTTTGATCATGCCAACCACGGTTATGGCGCAGGACGAAGAACCTGAAGAAGCCGAATTGGCCGCATCAGGCAACCTTATCATCGTCACGGCATCCAAGCGTGAACAGACGCTGCAGGATACCCCGATCGCAGTATCGGTGACCACCGGCGAAACGCTGGAGCGGGCACAGATCCGCGATCTGATCGATTTGCAGACGGTTTCGCCGTCGCTCCGGGTCAGCCAGCTGCAGAACGCGGCCAGCACCACCTTTATCATTCGCGGCTTCGGTAACGGCGCCAACAACTTCGGCATCGAACCGTCGGTCGGCGTATTCATCGACAACGTCTTTCGTTCACGTTCGGCCGGCCAGATCGCCGATCTCGCCAATGTATCCCGCATCGAAGTTCTGAACGGCCCGCAATCGACATTGTTCGGCAAGAACGCCTCGGCCGGGGTTATCTCGGTGATTACCCGTGAACCGCAGTTCGAATTCGGCGGCAGCGTTTCGGCAACTTACGGCAATTTCGACCAGATCGTGGTGAAGGGTGACGTCACCGGCCCGCTGACCGATAGCCTCGCTTTTGCGGTGGACGCAAATTACAACAAGCGCGATGGCTACGCCACGGTCGTCAACCTTGATGAGAAGATCAACGACCGCGATCGCTACGGCGTACGCGGGCAGCTGCTGTTCGACAATGGCGGCGCTGTAAGGGTGCGCGCGATTGCCGATTACAACAAGATCGATGAAGTGTGCTGCAACGTGGGCAATGTCCGTTTCGGCCCGACTGCACCGGCCATTTTCGGGGTCCTCGGCCAGATTGGCAATGAAGACGCGCTGACCGATCGCAGCTTCCTGAACAGGCTGCCGACCAACGAAATCGAAAGCTATGGCGGCTCCATTCAGGGCGACTTGGAATTCGGCGCTCTGACGCTGACTTCGATTACCGCGTACCGCGAACTCAGCAACCTCAGCGACCAGGACGTCGATTTCACCAGCGCGGATATCGTCAACGAACTCCGCGACCAGAAGGTGGAAACCTTCACCCAGGAATTCCGCCTGACATCGGATTTCGATGGTCCGCTGAACTTCCTGCTGGGCGGTTTCTACTTCGATGAATCGGTGGCGCAGAATTCGACACTGACCACCGGCGCGGATTCGCGGCTGTTCTTCGATCTTCTGGCAGGTGGCGGCGTGCCGGGGACACTGGCGGGGGTGGAGCCCCTTCTAGGGATCCCTGTCGGTGCGACGTTCTCCGCCGGTCCGCTGACTGCGGAGCAGTTCACGCTGGACAATACATCCTGGTCGGTTTTCGGCACGGTGGACTTTGAAGTCACTGACTGGCTGACCCTGACCGGCGGTTTCAACTATACCGATGATAAAAAAGACTTCACCCTGGCGCAGCAATCGTTCGATGAACTGTCCAACGTCAGCCTGGTTGATCGCTTTATATTCCTGGCGACCGGGGGAACAGTTACGACCGCGGCGCAATTCGCTGCATTGCCTGCGCCAACCCAAGGTTTCCTCAGCGCAGTTGCGACCACTCAGTGTCCGGCAAACATCAGCCCCGCTCCACCAACGTGTAACCCGCTGCTCGCGCTGATGCCGCTGCAATTCCAGCCGCCGTTCCTGAATCTGCCCAACTCGGTGGAGCCGGGCCAGACCCGCGACGATGATTTCAGCTACACGCTGCGCGCATCGGCTGAACTGACCGACCAGATCAACGCCTATTTCACCTATGCAACCGGGTTCAAGGCATCGTCGGTCAATCTGTCCCGCGATTCGCGTCCTTCGGCGTCCGACTTCACACCAGCGCTGCTCAGCAATGGTGCGCCATCGGGCAGTGTCATTCTGGCCCCTGCTTCGCCGATCCGCGATGCCGGTCTGATCTTGCCGAACCTGTCCACCGGATCGCGTTTTGCCGGTCCGGAAGAAGCGACGGTGTATGAAATTGGCGTCAAGGCCAGCTTCCCCGGTCTTGCGGTCAATCTTGCACTGTTCGACCAGACCATCGACGGGTTCCAGTCCTTTGCCTTTACCGGCACGGGTTTTGCCCTGGCCAATGCCGGTTCGCAATCGACCCGCGGTTTCGAGCTTGACGCCACGATCTCGCCAATCCCGGCGCTGGTGTTCACTTTCGCCACCACCTATCTTGATGCTAATTACGATTCCTTCACGGGTTCGGCAGTGGGTGATCTTTCCGGAACGCGTCCGGCGGGCATTCCCGAATGGACCATCGCCACATCGGCAACCTACACCCATGAACTGGGTTCGAGCGGTAACAATCTGATCGGCCGGGTGGATTACTATCACGAAAGCAGCACCCAAATTCTGGATGGTTTGCCTGACTTCATCGACCGGACGCAGGCTGATCCCTTCGCATCGGCCCGTGCTGCGGCGGCAGATTTCCGGCGCGAAACCAGTGAAGTTAACGCCTCGCTCACTCTGGCGCTGGATATGGGTCTGGAACTGAGCGCCTATGTTCGCAATCTGACCGACAACCGGCATCTGACCACCATCTTCCCGGGGGTTGCGCAGTCGCAAACGGTTTCGGGCTATCCCAACCAGCCGCGCACCTATGGCGGCACGGTGCGGTTCAAATTCTGATCTGATCGCATTTGATAATGGAAAGGGGGCTGCCGCAAGGTGGCCCCCTTTTTCGTTTGCGCCTTTTCTATTGCCAGCGACGGCGCAATGTGTTGCCGTCCCACCTGGAATTGAACACGCAAGGGGGCGTATCGTATGGAAAATTATGCCGGTTTCTGGATTCGTGTGTTAGCCTACATCATCGACACGATCATTCTGGCGCTGGCGGGCAGTGTCTTGGGGGCGATATACGTCTTCAGCGTGTTGGGACTGGACAATGACCCGTCCTATCTTAGCGGCGGGGCGGATCTTTTGAACCTCTTCAGTATCATCATCAGCGTCGCCTATTTTGCCGGGATGGAAAGCTCGACCTGGCAGGCAACGCTGGGCAAGAAAGCGCTCGGCCTGGTGGTGACGGATGTTTCGGGCAACCGGATCAGCCTGATGCGCGGTGTCGGGCGGTATTTCGCCAAGATCCTCTCCGCGATCATTCTGTTGATTGGTTTCATCATGGTGGCCTTCACCGCGCGCAAGCAGGGCCTGCACGACATAATTGCCGGTACGTTGGTGCTTAAGGGAACGCCGGAAACAGTTGGAACCGATCTCTCGGTATTCGAATAGCCCGCTAAAGCGCGCTTCCTCGTTTGGACGGGCGCTAAAGCGCCCTTAGGGCCTGCGCCGGTTTCGCTTTCAACAGGGGGAGCGAGCCGGCCAGTGCGAAGACCAGCACGAACAGCAGCCCGGCGCCCAGCACGCCGAGGATTTCGGCCCAGTCGGGCAGCCAGGCAAATTCGAACAATTGCACCACCACCAGCCAGCCCAGCCCGGTGCCGAGCGCCAGCGCGACCACCGCCAGGATGATCGCCAGCAATCCGTATTCGGCCAATTGTATCAGCAACACCTGGCGGCGGCTCGCGCCGAGCACGCGCAGCACCACCGTGTCGTAAGTCCGCACCGCGCGCGCAGCGGCAATCGCGCCGATCAGCACCGCCAGCCCCGCCAGCACCGCCACCGATGCGGCAGCGAATGTGGCGGTGCCAACCTGACCCAGAATCACCCGTGCCTCGGCCAGCACCTGCCCGATCTCGATCACCGAACTGGACGGAAAATTCCTGACCAACTGGCGCAGTAATGGCCCGGTTTCTGCTCCGTCCGGCAGGTCAATCGTCGCGGCCAGATTATGCGGCGCATCGCGGATGGCGTTGGGGGAAAAGACCAGCACATAATTGAAGCCCATGCTTTCCCAGTCGATGGTGCGGAAATTGGCCACCCGCGCGGTGCGCTCCACACCTAGAATCCCGATGGTGATGTAATCGCCGATCCGCAGGTCCACCGCCTCGGCAAATTCCGCATCGACCGAAACCAGCGGTTCGCCTTCGTAGAACGGACCCCACCATTTGCCCGCCGTCAGCCGGTTGCCGACCGGCAGATTATCCGCATAGGTCAGTCCGCGTTCGCCCCGCAGAGGCCATGCGCCGTCAGGGATTTCTTCCAGATCGGCGACCGTGATCATCGCGTCCCGGGGACCATAGGCCAGCATCGCGCCGCGCAGGGACGGCACTGCGCGCACGAAGGCATCGGGTTGTTCGGCGGTCACCAGATCCTCGAACGCGGTCACCCGGTCGCGCGGCACGTCGAGCACGAAATAATCTGGCGCTTCCTGCGGCACGCGCTGCTGGATATTGCCGTTGATGCTGCTCTGGATCGCGGCGAGCAGCACGAAGGCAGACAGGCCGAAACCCAGCGCCGTAACCAGCGCCCCGGTTGCTGCGCCGGGCCGGTGCAGATTCGCAAGTCCGGCCCGCCACAGCGGGTTTGCCGGACGCGGCAATTTGGCGGCCAATGTGCGAATGCCCCAGCCGAGCAAGGCCAGCAGGCCCAGCGTGACGATTGCGCCCACCAGAAATCCGCCCGACAGCAGAGGTTGGCGCGCGGTCAGCAGGGCCAGCGCGATGATCGCCGCCATCCCCGCGCCGACCCATGCCAGCGCGCGTCCATCGCGGGACAAGGGGGAAATTCGCGCGCGCATCAGCGCCATGGCGGGGAATTTGCGCGCCCGCACCAGCGGCGTCGCGGCAAAGACCATGGCCACCAGCAGGCCGTATGCCGCCGCGATC